>JBAQGU010001298.1:0-1585 GCA_049287975.1 Roseiarcus sp. | reverse complement strand
GCGCCGGCGTGGGAATCGCGCGCTCTGCCGTGGCCACCGGCGTCTTGGCGCCGCTGGCTCGCCACGCGCCATGCCAGAGAATGCGCTTGCCATTGCGATAGACCGGGTGATCATAGGGCACCATTCCGCGAGGCGCATTGACCGCCCACGTAGATATCGGAGCCAAAGTCAGAAGGCCAGCCAACGCCACCCCCCCGTGGCGCCAAGCGAGATTCTGCATCTTCTGCTTCGCCCGTCTTTCGGAGGCCCCGACGTTACGCGCGCCTTCCGCAGACGAAGTTACGCTTGCTTCCATCTGACCCACGATGTCGACAAAATACGACCTCTTCAAGGCGCCGTTAACCCCCGGATTCCATCGAGTCCCTCAAGCCTGCCAGCGCCCGATCGAGCGCCGCTGGGGACAGCCGGGTCAATCGACCCGCCTCGATCCATACTAGATACGCTTTGATGATGCGATCCGGGTAGAGCGGCGCCAGCGCAGCTCCATAGAGCGCCAGTTGCTCGATGTAATCGGCCCGCGGCGCAGAAGCGGGGTCGTCGCCGGTCTTGAAGTCTACGAGATAGACCGCTTCCGCGGTGACGGCGAGGCGATCGACCCGGCCGGCGAACACGAGGTCCGGCCGGCCGGGACGGGCGAGCGCCCCGGCGATCGAAACCTCCGCACGCGAACCGTCGGCGAACAGCGGCGCCAATTCCCGCAGCGCCAGAACATCGAGCGCGCGCTGGGCGAGTCGGCTTCGACGCTCGGGCGCCATCGCGGCGCCATTGGCCTCGAGAAAACGCTCCGCGATCTCCCGTCGCCGCTCGGGCGCGACCGCAGGCAAATCCTGCATGAGCGCGTGCGCGAGCCGGCCCGCCTCCAGCCGCTCGCGCCGTTCCGGACCCGCGCGCGACGTCGCGCCGGACCCCGAAGGAGACAAGGTTGTCAGGTGAGATTCCTGTGCGGCGTTCGTATGGAGCCAAGCGGGCGGGGCGCCCATTTCGGGCGTAGGATTTTGGACGAGCGTCTCGGCGGCGACGGCGCCTCGTCCCAGCCGCCAGACCGTCTCCTCGGGATTCCACGAAGCGGGCTCCATCCGAACGAACGCGTCGAGTCCCAGGCGCGTCAGATTGTACCAACAATCCGCGGGCCGCTCTCGCGCGCCTTCGAAGCCCGCAATGATCAGTCGCTCCGCCGCGCGCGTCATCGCGACATAGAGCAGGCGGCGATGCTCGCCCGCGGCGATGGCCTGAGCGGCCAGCC
This sequence comes from Roseiarcus sp., assembly GCA_049287975.1. Taxonomy (GTDB): domain Bacteria; phylum Pseudomonadota; class Alphaproteobacteria; order Rhizobiales; family Beijerinckiaceae; genus Roseiarcus. Next base: position 342 of record JBAQGU010001298.1, on the reverse strand, counting down.
GTGCGTCCCGGATCGGCGAGCTGTCGTCGTCCTTGCTGGTCGCCCAGATGAACGTTGGGGGATCGCCGGTCGAAGCCGGCTCGAGCTCGAGCCATTTGGGATCGTGCCGTCCGCTCGGCGCGGAGCAGGTGTCCGGCAGAAACACGATCGGCGCCTCCAGGCCCTTGGCCGCATGCACGGTCATCACGCGCACGCTGTCGGCCTCCGCCTCCATGTCGCGCTTGATCGCGACGTCCGCCGCCTCGATCTCGGAGAGAAACGCATGCAACGACGGCGCGTTCGCCCTTTCGAAGGCGAGCGCGAGCGCCATGAATTCGTCGATCGCGTCGGCCGCCTCGGGAC
>JBAQGU010001297.1:0-6052 GCA_049287975.1 Roseiarcus sp. | reverse complement strand
ATATCGTAGACGCCAGCGTGACCTATCTGCTCGCGCGAAAGTTCGGCATCGACCCCTTTTTGGCGCGTCCGCCGGCTTTCGCGCTCGCCACGGTGCTGAATTTCGCCCTCAACCGCGCCCTGACATTTTCACACTCGAAATCGGCGCTTCTGCCGGCTTTTGTCCGCTACGTCATGGTTTGTGGTGCGGGATTGGCAGTCAACTACTCGGTTTATGCGCTCTGCATCGTGATGGCGCCTTCGGTCGGCCTCGCGGCGACCCCGGCAATGTTGCCGCTGTTCGTGGCTTGCGGCTCGGGTGTGGCGATGTTCGTCACTTTCTTCGGGTTCCGGTTTTTCGCGTTCCGCGTCTGACCCAAGGTGGAAGGCGTTCGCGCTCCCTTGTGTCGCGAGGGGGGAAGCGCTACGCGCCCCAGCTGACTTGCTTCTGCCCGCCCTACCGCTGCATCTGGATCAGTTTGTCCATCGGCATCATGTTCGCGCTCAGGTTCGCCATGATGATCATGGAGCCGAAGACGACGAGCCCGACGACGAAGCATCCGAAGGCGAGCGCGAGGAAGTTGTTGGTCTGGTCCGGCGCGGTGGAAATGTGCAGGAAAAACACGAGGTGCACGCCCATCTGACCGATCGCGAGGACGCCCAGCAGAATCGGGATGCCGGGATGCCACACCTCTTGCGTCTGCGCCGCCCAGAATGAGGCGAGGGTGAGCACGATGGCGAAGCCGAGCCCCGTCAAATATCGCGTCAGGCCTTCGCGGCCGCCCCGTTCCTCCGCCGGCGCTCGATCCCGCACCGACTCTTGTGCGACGCCATGTTCGGCCATCAGTGGGCTCCCAGGTATACGATCGTGAACACGCCGATCCAGACGATGTCGAGTGCGTGCCAGAACAAGGCGAAGCAGAACAGCCGGCGAACCACCATGGGTCGAAAGCCGAGCGTTGCGATCTGCGCCATCATCGTCAGGAGCCACAACAGACCGAGCGTCACGTGCAAACCGTGCGTCCCGACGAGCGCGAAAAAAGCCGACAAAAAGGCGCTGCGCGACGGACCGGCGCCGATGTCGACCATTCGCGCGAATTCGGACACTTCGAGCCCGATGAAGGCGGCCCCGAGTAGAAACGTGACGACCGCTCCCGCGAAAGCCCCCACCCCGCTTCGCCGTTCGATCGCGATGGAGAAGAGGCCGCAGGTGAAACTGGACGCCAGCAGGCAGGCCGTCTCGATGAAGACGCGCCCGCGGTCGAACAGCTGCACGCCCGACGGTCCCCCGGCGGTCTGTTCGGAGAGCACGGCGTAGGCGGCGAAGAGTGCGGAGAATACGACGATATCGCTGAGGATAAACAACCAGAAGCCATATCCCACGACGACTTCGGTCCTCGCCGGCCCACGCAGCGAGATGGGAACGACCACGTCTCCAGTGGTCGGCTCCTCGGCGAGGGCGTCGGCGACGGCGCTCACGACGCCACTCGCGGGCCTGCGGCCCCCATGAGGGTCTCGACGGGTATCTCGACCTCGCCGTGTACGCGCCAGCCATGGACCAGCGCTGTGACGACTATGCCGATCAGGCCCAAGACCGCCATCCACCAGATGTGCCAGATCAACGCGAAGCCCCCCACGGTGGCGAAGAAGGCGATCACAAATCCGATCGGGGTGTTTCTCGGCATCTCGATCGGCTCCAGACGCGGGTTCGCGGCGCCCTCCCGCTTCGCCCGCTTCTTCATCGCCCACCAAGCGTCTTCGCCTTCCACATGCGGCAGCACCGCGAAATTCCACGGCGGCGGCGGCGAAGTCGTCGACCATTCGAGCGCGCGGCCATCCCAGGGGTCGCCCGTGACGTCACGGCGCTGATCGCGCGTCTTTATGCTGACGACGAGTTGCATGATCGTCAGCACGATCCCCGCGAGGATGACGAGCGCTCCGGCAAACGCGACGAACATCAGTGGCTGCCATCCGGTTTCGGCGTAATGCTGCATTCGCCGCGTCGCGCCCATCAGCCCCAACGCATAGAGCGGCATGAAGGCGAGATAGAAACCGACGAACCAGCACCAGAACGACGCCTTGCCGAGCCGTTCGTCCAACGTGAAGCCGAAAGCTTTCGGGAACCAGTAGTTGTAACCCGCGAAGGCGCCGAACAGCACCCCGCCGATGATCACGTTGTGAAAATGCGCGACCAGGAACAGGCTGTTGTGCAGCACGAAATCCGCCGGCGGGGCCGCCAGCATCACGCCGGTCATGCCGCCGATGACGAAGGTGACCATGAAGCCCAGCGCCCAATGTATCGGCACGGAAAAGCGGATGCGACCGCCGTACATCGTGAACAGCCAGTTGAATACCTTCACGCCTGTCGGGACGGCGATGATCATCGTCGCGACGCCGAAGAAGCCGTTGACGTCGGCGCCTGCGCCCATCGTGAAGAAATGATGCAGCCACACCAGGAACGAGATCATGCAGATCGCCATCGTCGCGATGATCATCGAATGGCGACCGAACAGGGGCTTGCCCGAGAAGGTGGATATGACCTCCGAGAAGATTCCGAACGCCGGCAGAACCAGGATGTAAACCTCGGGGTGGCCCCAGGCCCAGATCAGGTTGACGTACATCATCGCGTTGCCGCCGAGCTCGTTGGTGAAGAAGTGGAACCCGAGATAGCGGTCCAGCAACAGCATCGCCAATGTCGCGGTAAGGATCGGGAACGCGGCGATGATCAGGAGATTGGCGGCGAGCGCGGTCCAGCAGAAGATCGGCATCCGGGAATAGCCCATGCCCGGCGCCCGCAGCTTCAGAATTGTCGTCGTGAGATTGATGCCGGTCAGCAAGGTTCCGACGCCCGAGATCTGTAGCGACCAGAGATAGTAGTCGACGCCGACGCCGGGGGAATAGGCGAGCTCCGACAGCGGGGGATAGGCGAGCCAGCCGGTCTTGGCGAACTCTCCGACCACCAGCGACATGTTGACGAGCAGAACGCCCGCGGCGGTCAGCCAGAAGCCGACCGAATTCAGCACGGGAAAGGCGACGTCGCGTACGCCGAGTTGCAGCGGCAAGACGAAATTCATCAGGCCGATCATGAAGGTCATCGCCACGAAGAAGATCATGATCGTGCCGTGGGCCGAGAAAATCTGGTCGTAATGTTCGGGCGGCAGATAGCCTTGCGCTCCGCCGGCCGCGATCGCCTGTTGCGACCGCATCATGATCGCGTCGACGAAGCCGCGCAGCAGCATCACAAGCGCGAGCACGACATACATCACGCCGATCCGCTTATGATCGACGCTGGTGATCCATTCGCTCCAGAGATAGGGGACCCAGCCCTTTAGGACGACGAGCGTCAGGATCCCGACGATCACGACGACCACAAGAGCCCCGGCGGCCAATGGGATCGGCTGATCGAACGGAATGGCCGCCCAGGTGAGTTTGCCCAGCATGTCAGTTCCCCGCACGCGGCGCGGAACAGATCTTCTGCCCTGCGTCGGCCGTCTCGAGGGTTGGCGGATCGGCCATGACCAGCCCATCGAACAATCCGGGGGCGACGTCGCCGAACGTTATCGGCGCCACGGCCGAGCTGGGTCGCGCCAGCTGGCCGTAACTCTGGGCATCGAGCTTGCCCCCGCCCGAGCGCGTCGTTTGGACCCAGTCCTCAAAGCCCTGCTGATCGGTCGCCACCAAGTCGAAACGCATGTCGGCGAACCCATCGCCGCTGAACTGCGCAGAGAGGCCCGGGTACGTCCCGGGCCGATCGGCCAGTAGGTTCAGGTGAGTGGTCATTCCGGACATCGCGTAAATCATGCTGCCGAGCTGCGGCACGAAAAAGCTGTTCATCACGGTCGCCGAAGTGATCCGGAAGCTTATGGGCGCGCCCGCCGGGACGACGAGCCGGTTGACGCTGGCGACATGCTGGTCCGGGTAGATGAACAGCCATTTCCAGTCCATCGATACCACCTGGACATTGACCGCCGGGACGTTCGACGGGATCGGGTCGCGCGGATCGAGATCATGGGATCCCAGCCAGGCGATTCCGCCGAGAAATCCGACGATGAGCGTCGGGATCGACCAGACCACGACCTCGATGCGTCCCGAGTAGGACCAGTCCGGCAGATGAATCGCCCTTTCATTGCCGGCCCGGAACCACCAGGCGAACGCCAGGGTCAGCACGATCACCGGCACGATCACGGCGAGCATGATAGTCGTGGAATCAAGCAGAATCGTCCGCTCGGCCGCCCCTATCGGGCCTTGCGGATCGAGCACCCCGGTCTGCCATGGCCACGCGGCTTGCATGACGTGCCCCTCAGTAATGCGAAGACAGGCGAGGAAATAGGAGCGAATATCAGACTTACCAGAGCATGACCTGAATCTGTTGGCAAGCGGTCTCGCCCCCATCCCGCGGCTCGCTGGTAGCCGTGAATAGGGGACGGCCCGGTGGGTCCGGCAGCCGTTTCCCTTTGATCGGACTCGACGCCGCCAGCGCGATTTCGAGCACGTCAGATCGGCATCACGACCGGAGCGTTATTCGGAATTTGCAATGTCCTCCAGCGACAGGTTGAAGTGGGCGGCAACCATTGCCGGCGGCGTATGGGTGAGCCAGAATCGTCGACCAGGCTCGATCTCGAGTTGCTCGTGGTTTTCGGCGCCGTCGGCCCAGGAGCGAAAGGCCACGCGCCCGGCGACCAGACGGAACAGGGCGCAGCCCGCGATCCGTCGCGCGGCGCGGAGGACTGACCCGAACAGCCGCTTTCGCGCATCAGAACCTGAAGCGCAGGCCGACCGTCGGATCGACGTTGACCGCCCCTCCGGGTTGAAAGCCGTTGGCGAGGCCGTTCCTGACTTCCGACCACATCACACCGCCATACACGTCGAATTTCTTGGCGAAACCGAAGCGATAATCGACGAGCGCTGAAAGCGCGTCTTCCGTGCCAGAACAGCCCTTGTTGGACGTGTTCGAGCAATGAACGACCGAGGTGACGTTATAGTTATTCTGATCAAGATGATAGTAAGCGCCCGTGATATCGAGGTCTGGAGTAATCGCATATTTAGCGCCGGTCCAGAATACCTGCAGTATTTTGGCGCTCAAAAATTGGTCGCCCTGGTTCTGCATGGGACCTCCGTCGATCCCGGTAAAGAGGTTGCCCGCATGAGCATATTGACCCGAGGGGTCCTGGAATTCTATGTACTCATATCCACTGTATAACGTCAGCTGGTTCCATTTGTATTTGCCGAGCAGCATGCCGCTGGTGTTGTTCGAAATTGTCGCTTTGAGCGTATCGGTCGGGATGCCCCCAGGCGGAATCGCGTTGAATGTACTCGTCGCGACCGCGTCGTTGACGCGACTGACGATGCCATCAACTGAAAAACCGTAGAAATCCGCGCCCAACTGGAACTGATAGAGGCCGTTGGAGCCGTTGCCTTGTGCGTAGCCGCCGGTTTGGACCATCGCGGCGGCGCGGAAGTTATTGTAGCTGACGCGATATTTGAACGCCAAGTTGGAACGGGCGTCCTCGGTATCGCCGGTGCCGGCGGTCGTGCCGGAGAATCCGATCACCGAGAATGCGTAGGATCCGCCCATCGGGTCATAAGCGTTGACGCCGTCCAGATCCAGCGTGTTCTCACGGCCGTAGGTGAGCGTGCCGAAGGTGGTGCTGCTGATTCCCCCGAATGCCTGGGAGTTGTCCCACTGGCCAGCGCGGCTCGAATCCTGGTTCGACGACTGAAATTTGAGGGGAAGCGTATTGTTTTGGCGCTGCGCCCCGACGCCGTTCGCCAAGTCGAGCGAGTACGGATCGTAACCGGTTTCCACCTGTCCGACGATCGACCAACCGGGCGCGAAATCCTCCTTGATCTTCACGCCGATGTTCGACTGGCTCAGCGCGTTGGGGGACGGAAGCCAGATATTCGGCCGGCCTGGTTTGCCGACGAGATAATCCACGCCGGTGTGTTCCAATGGGTTCCACGGCGCGCCGAACTTCTCCCAGCCGTAACCCACATCGACCGTGCCATAGAGGGTGACGCCGTAGTAGGTCAGCGGGCAGGAGGTCGTCAGAAAATCCTGGAAGCTGGTGCAGGAA
>JBAQGU010001296.1:0-5026 GCA_049287975.1 Roseiarcus sp. | reverse complement strand
GGGTCGGGGAAGGCGACTTGCCGACGCCACAGTTCATCATCGCGGCGGCCAAGGCCTCGCTCGATCGCGGCGAGACCTTCTACACCCACCAAGCCGGCATTCCCGAACTGCGCGAAGCGATCGCCAGGTATATGACCCGCGTCTATGGCTCCGCGCCCGGCGGCGGCGACTTTTCGTCCGAGCGCTTTTTCGCGACGATCGGCGGCATGCACGCGCTCGATATCGCCGTGCGCTTGACCGTCGGGCCGGGCCAGGAGGCGCTCGTCCTCTCGCCCGCTTGGCCCAATTTCGCCGGCGCCCTTTCCGCCAACGGCGCCCGCGCCCGCTACGTGCCGCTGGATGGCGGCGAGACTTGGCGGCTCGATCCGGAGCGCCTGGCGGCCGCGGTCGGGCCGGCGACACGCGCTATCCTGTTCAATTCGCCGGCCAATCCCACGGGCTACGTCGCGACCGAAGCGGAACTGATAGCGGTTCTCGATCTGGCGCGCGCATGCGATCTCTGGATCGTCGCCGACGAAATCTACGGCCGCCTGACCTACGGCGGCCGGCGCGCGCCCTCGTTTCACGACATCATGCGGGCCGAAGACAAGATCCTGTTCGTGCAGACCTTCTCGAAGAACTGGGCGATGACGGGTTGGCGGATCGGATGGCTGGAGGCGCCGCCGGCCTTGGGACCCACGATCGAAAATCTCGTACAATACTCCACTTCGGGCGTACCGGTCCCCGCTCAGCGCGGGGCGGTCGCGGCGCTCGAGGAGGGCGAACCCTTCCTCGCCGATTTTCTCGCGAGCCTGCGCGCCTCGCGCGACATCGTCGCCGACGGCCTCGCCGCGACCGGGCGCGTTCGCTTCGCGCGTCCCGAGGCCGCCTTCTATCTCTTCGGCGCGGTCGAAGGAGAGACGGATTCGCGCCGGCTCGCTCTTCGCCTGGTGGACGAGGCCGGGATCGGCGTGGCGCCGGGCGCGGCTTTCGGTCTCGGCGGCGAGGGCTATCTGCGCATATGTTTCGCGCGCGCGCCCGACGAAATGGCCGAGGCGACCCGCCGCTTCGCGCGTTGGCTCGCGCGGTAAGTGGGTCGTCCGCGAGAGCGCTCGGCGGCTGGATCGGCACGCGCTTCATCGGTTTCGACTGGGGTCTGCTGCACCGCACGCTGATCGTCGGGGCCACTACGTTCCTCGCCGCCTTCGCCGCCGCCGCCAGCTTCGCCTGTCTCGCCGCATGGCTGGTGAACGTCTCGTTCGCCGAAGCGCTGATCGCCTTCGCGCCCGGCGGATTGGAGGCGATGACGCTGATGGCCTTCGCGCTCGGGCTCGATCCGCTGTTCGTCGGCGCGGATTATCTGGCGCGTTTCTTCATCACCAGCCTCGCGTTGCCGCTCGTCGCGCGATGGGTGGCCGCTTCCGGTTCTCATGCTTCGCCGATCGTCCGAGGGTTGAACAATCGCACTCCGCAGGCCTGAAAATCCCGGACGTTGCGCGTCGCCAGCGTGAGATCGTACGCCAGCGCCGTCGCGGCGAAGAACGCGTCGAGGGGCTCGTAGGTAGCGCCCGAGGCTTGTGACGCAGCCATGACGTCGCCCCATCGCTCGGCCACGCCGAGATCGACCGCCAGAACTCGGCCCGCGAAGCGATCGGGCAAGTCTCGCGACAGCCATTCCCCGAGACGGTCGCGCCGCCGGCCGCGCGGCAATAGCGCGACGCCGCGGCGGATTTCGGCGATCGAGACGACGCTGATGAACAGCCGATCCTCATCGACGGCCTCCAGCCATTCCAGCACACGCGCTTCAGGCCGCGGCCGCGTCGCCTCGGACAGCACGTTCGTGTCGAGCAAGAATCTCAAAGATCGAGTTCGCGCGGCTTACTCGAGATCCGATCGAGGTCGAGGTCTGCGCCGCGCAACGGCGAGGCCAGCAGAAATTCCGCGAGCGTTCCCTTCCGCCAAGTCTTGCGAGACCATTCCTCGAAGGAAACAACCACGGCCGCCGCCTTGCCGTTGCGAGTGATGGTCTGTGGACCTTCCCGAGACGCCCGCTCGACGAGTTCGGAAAGCCGAGCTTTCGCGTTGGCGAGCGTCCAGACTCCCTTGTCGGCGGCCGACATGGCGTAACCCTCCGATGACTACGACGACCATGGTGACTATACCTCCGCTTGTCGAGGCTGTCGACCGCGGGGGCCGCCCTATACGGCGTCACCGAACCCCTTACCCTAAGTCGCAGGCCAGGACGACGCACGCGCCCCTAGCGATATTGCGGCGCACAATCTATGAAGGAGCGTAGTCAGGAGATTGCCATGGTCGCTCGGCCGCGTCGCAGCGTGCTCTATATGCCCGGTTCCAACGCAAAGGCGATCGCCAAGGCGCGCGGGCTGCCCGCCGACGCCGTGATCCTCGACCTCGAGGATTCGGTCGCCCCCGACGCCAAGGTCGCCGCGCGGGCGCAGGTCGTGCAGGCGGTGCGCGAGGGCGGCTTCGGGGGGCGCGAGGTGGTCGTCCGCGTGAACGGCGCTCACACCCCGTGGGGCGAAGCGGACCTGGCGGCGGCGATTTCCGCCGCGCCGGATGCGATTCTGCTCCCCAAGATCGACGGTCCTGGCGGAATCATGTTGGCGGCGCGCGCGCTCAGCGACGCCCGCGCGCCGGAGAAGACCCGCCTCTGGGCGATGATGGAAACGCCGATGGCGATCTTGAGCGCCGGCTCGATCGCGGCGACGGCCGCCGATCCGACCGCGCGCCTGGAAGTGCTGGTGATGGGTCTCAACGACTTGGCCAAGGAGACGCGCGCGCGGCTCACTCCCGGCCGCGCGACTTTCTCTACCTGGCTCGCACTCTGCGTGGCGGCGGCGCGCGCGCACGGCTGCGACATTCTCGACGGCGTCTACAACGACATCGGAGACCTCGACGGCTTCCGCGACGAATGCGAACAGGGCCGCGAAATGGGCCTCGACGGCAAGACGCTCATCCACCCGAGCCAGATCGAAATCTGCAATGAGGTTTTCGCGCCGAGCGCGACCGAGGTGGAAAGCGCGCGCGCGATCATCGAAGCCTTCGCGCTCCCCGAGAATGCCGGCAGGGGCGTGATCCAGCTGAACGGACGGATGGTCGAACGGTTGCATGCCGAGCTGGCCGAACGCACTCTGGCAATCGCCCGCCGCATCACGGCGTTCGCCGGAGCTGAAACCGTCGCGTTGGGAAGCCGCGCGTGAAGCCATGAACGCCGGAGCGCAAAACGAGTCGGGAAGCCGAGCCGCATGAGCCAGGATCATCACGCTCTCTTTCAGCTGGGCCCGGACGCGACGCCCTACCGCAAGCTCTCGTCGGAGGGCGTGCGCGTCGAGCAAGCGCTTGGGCGCGAAATCCTCGTGGTCGAGGCGGAGGCGCTGCGCGCCTTGAGCGAACAGGCGATGATCGACATCAACCATCTGCTGCGCCCCGGCCATCTCCGGCAGCTCGCCAAGATTCTCGACGATCCGGAGGCGACCGCCAATGACAAGTTCGTCGCTTATGATCTGCTGAAGAACGCCAACATCGCCGCCGGCGGCGTGCTGCCGATGTGCCAGGACACGGGAACCGCGATCGTCGTGGCCAAGAAGGGCCGGCTCGTCTGGACGGAAGGCCGCGACGAATCCGCCATCGCGGCGGGGATCCGCAGCGCCTACGAGAAGAAGAACCTGCGCTACAGCCAGGTCGCGCCGCTCTCGATGTTCGAGGAGAAGAACACCGGCGACAATCTGCCCGCGCAGATCGAGATTTCCGCCGAGGGCGAGGACGCGTACAAATTCCTGTTCATCGCCAAGGGCGGCGGCTCCGCCAACAAGAGTTTCCTCTATCAGGCGACGCCATCGATCCTGACGCACGATCGCCTGATCGCGTTCCTGAAGGAAAAGATTCTCACCCTCGGCACGGCGGCCTGCCCGCCCTATCACCTGGCGATCGTCATCGGCGGCACGAGCGCGGAGCTGACGCTGAAGACGGTGAAGCTCGCCTCGACGAAATATCTCGACGCGCTCCCCACTTCGGGAGGGCCCGACGGACATGCGTTTCGCGATCTCGCGCTCGAGCAGGAAATTCATCAGCTCACGCAGCAACTCGGCGTCGGCGCGCAATTCGGCGGCAAATATTTCTGCCACGACGTGCGCGTGATCCGGCTTCCCCGGCATGGCGCCTCGCTGCCGATCGGCCTCGGGGTCTCCTGCTCGGCGGACCGGCAGGCGCTGGGAAAGATCACCCGCGAGGGCGTCTTCCTCGAGGAGCTGGAGCACGACCCCGCCCATTTCCTGCCCGTCGTGGACGAAGCGAAACTCGGCGGTCCGGTGGTGCGCATCGATCTCTCCCGGCCGATGAAAGAGATCCTAGCCGAGCTGAGCCGACATCCCATCCGCACGCGTCTGGCGCTGACCGGCCCTATGATCGTCGCCCGCGACGCCGCGCACGCCAAGATCCGCGAGCGGCTCGACCGCGGCGAGCCGATGCCCGATTATCTCGAGAACCATCCCGTCTACTACGCCGGCCCCGCGAAGACCCCGGCGGGTTACGCCTCGGGCTCGTTCGGGCCGACGACGGCGGGGCGGATGGATTCCTTTGTCGATCAGTTCCAGGCCGCGGGCGGCTCGATGGTGATGCTCGCCAAGGGCAACCGCTCGGCTCAGGTGCGCAAGGCCTGCGCCGAACACGGCGGCTTCTACCTCGGCTCGATCGGCGGCCCGGCGGCGCGGCTCGCGCAGGACTGCATCAAGAAGGTCGAGGTGCTCGAATACCCCGAGCTCGGCATGGAAGCAATCTGGCGCATCGAGGTCGAGGATTTCCCGGCGTTCATCGTGATCGACAACAAGGGAAATGATTTCTTCAAGGAGCTGAATTTGGGGTGAGGCGGGACGCTCGGCCGGGAAACGATTGGAACGAGCCGTCAGGCGGCCCGCATTTCCTCGATCGCGGAGCTCGCCGCATCGAAGTGTCGACAGTCCTTTCCAATAAGCTGAATTCGTGTTAGGTTGAGAATTCGCTATTTCCTCGGATCAGACCTGCCATGAAC
>JBAQGU010001295.1:0-2646 GCA_049287975.1 Roseiarcus sp. | reverse complement strand
CGCCTCACCCGCTCAATCCCCCCGTCAGCGTCGGGATATCTAGCGGCTTGAACCCATAATGGTCGATCCAGCGCAAATCTGCGTCGAAGAGGTCGCGCAGGTCGGGCAGGCCATATTTCAACATCGCGATGCGGTCGAGGCCCATGCCCCAGGCGAACCCCTGGAATTCGTCGGGATCGATGCCGCAATTGCGCAGCACGTTGGCATGCACCATGCCGCAGCCGAGAATCTCCAGCCAATCCTCGCCTTCGCCGAAGCGGATCTCGCCCCCCGAGCGCCGGCACTGAATGTCGACCTCCATCGAGGGAGAGGTGAAGGGGAAGAAGCTCGGCCGAAAGCGCATGCCGACGTTGGGCACCTCGAAGAACGCCTTGCAGAATTCCTCCAGCACCCATTTGAGGTTGCCGAGATTGGCGGACTTGTCGATCACCAGCCCCTCGACCTGATGGAACATCGGCGTGTGCGTCTGATCGAAGTCGGTGCGATAGGTTCGGCCGGGGCAGATGATTCGGATCGGCGGCTTCTGCGAGAGCATCGTGCGCACCTGCACCGGGCTCGTATGGGTCCGCAGCAGTTTACGCTCGATCGTCCCGCTGGGCGCGAAGAAGAAGGTGTCGTGCATTTCTCGCGCGGGATGCCCAGGCGGAAAATTCAGCTTGGTGAAGTTGTAGTCGTCGCTCTCGATGTCGGGCCCTTCGGCGATCGCGAAGCCCATTTCGGCGAAGATCACGGTGACCTCATCCAATACCTGGCTGATCGGATGGATGCGCCCGGCGACGATGCCTGCCGGGCGGACCGGCAGCGTGACGTCGAGCGCGTCGGCCTTCAGCCGGTTCTCCAACGCCGCAGCCCGCAGTAGAACGCGCCGCGAGGCGAGAGCTTCGGTCACCTCGTCCTTGAGCGCGTTGATCGCCGCGCCGGCGCTTCTGCGCTCGTCAGGCGACATTTTGCCCAACGTCGCGAGCAGGGCGGAGATCGAGCCTTTCTTGCCCAGCGCGGCGACACGCGCCGCCTCCAGCGTGCTTTCGTCGGAGGCCGCGGCGATGGCGGCCAGAGTCTCCAATTTGAGGGCGGCTAGGTCGGTCATGTCTCTGTCGGTAAAGCGCGCCGGAGCCCAAACCCTTCTCCCGCTGTTGCGTGAAAAGGCCGCGCGTAGCGGCGGATCAGGGTCTTTTGGGAGGTGGGGCGCTTCGGCTGAGGCGGCGCCCTCGCCCTCTCCCGCTCACGCGAGAGGGGACAAACGTCGTCATGCCGCCTTGGGCAAATGGTCCTTGGCAGTCTCGACGATCGCGGCGAATGCCGCCGGCTCGGTGATGGCGAGGTCCGAGAGCACCTTGCGGTCGACCTCGACGCCAGCCGTGATCAGGCCCGAGATGAAGCGGCTGTAGGTGAGGCCGTGTTCGCGGACCGCCGCGTTGATGCGCTGAATCCACAGGGCGCGGAATTCGCGCTTGCGGTTCTTGCGGTCGCGGTAGGAATATTGCATCGCCTTTTCGACGGCCTGCTTCGCCGCGCGAATGGTATTCTTGCGGCGGCCGAAATAGCCTTTGGCGGCGCGCAGGATTTTCTTGTGCTTGGCGTGGGCAGTTACGCCGCGTTTGACGCGTGACATCTGAATTCTCCGGGAATCAAAGGCGGGTCTCAGCCGTTCGGCAGGAAGTACTTCTTTATGTTGTCGCCGTCGGTCTTGAACAGCACGGCGGTGCCGCGCAGATTACGGATCTGCTTGGTGGTGCGCTTGATCATGCCGTGGCGCTTGCCCGATTGGGCGTAGACGACCTTGCCTGTTCCCGTGATCTTGAAGCGCTTCTTGGCGCCTGATTTCGTCTTCATCTTGGGCATTTGGCTCTCCTGGGGCTTGTCGCCCTTTTGGAAATTGCCGGGTCTCGAAGACCCGTTCGCATCGGAATGAGCGAAAAGAACCGCCACGGCAGCCCTAACGGCCGGGCGGTTCTGATAGAGGCGCGGTTCTTATGCGAAAGGGGGGGCGGATGCAAGGGTCGGCGGCGTGGGACTTCGGTTGACGGGCGCGAGTCGGCGGCGCCGCGACGCCGGCCTTGCGGAAGGGGACGCTGTGCGATGATGCCCGCGGCAGGGGTGGGAAATGGCCGCAACGCGCGCGGCGTCAGGCGAGCCGATAAGGATGGCTCAAGGCCTCCGCACATCCATCGACCCCACCTTGGCCGCCGCCTTCGCCAAACCTTTGTCGAAGCTCACGAACGCCTCGAGCCCTTCAGCCCGGCCCAAATGCATGGCGTCCGCGAAATCCATACCCTTTTCATGCCAATCGAGCGCCGTCGCCGCCAATTTCGGGTCTTCGAGGGTAACGTTCGAGGCCGGCGAAGTCGCGCACAGCCTCGACGAAATCACTCGGTTCGAGGCCGTAGGCGCTGCGCAAAACCCATTCGCATTCAAGCAGCACCGTATTGGAAACAAAGACTGGATGGTTTGCGATCATGCCGTTGGCTCGAACGAATTGTTCGTGGTCGTCATCGACGACGAGGCGAACGATCACATTTGTATCAATCGCGAGCACGTCGCCGCGCCTCGGCCACGATCGCCGCGTCCATTTCTTCGATGCTCAGCGGGTGATCGATGCGGACCTTATGTCGCAGCATTCCCGCGACATCCTCCAGTTTCGTCGGC
>JBAQGU010001294.1:0-2896 GCA_049287975.1 Roseiarcus sp. | reverse complement strand
AATGACTGCGAAAAGCTGGGCTTTTTGTAATCAATGTCGCCAAAAGGTCCTATCGGGCTCGTTCATAACTAATTGCGTGGGGGAAATCCGGTGAAGGCATTCAACAAAAAGAAATTGTCCTCAACGGCGCTGACGCTGGCGTTCTTGGCGTCCTTCCCCATTCTCTGTCCCGATGCCATTCCCGCGTTCGCGGAGGGTCCGGCGACGTCTCAGCCGGTTGTGCTTACCGCATCGGCCGTCGCGGTCGCGGATAAGTTCAGCGCCGACGCGGCCGAGCAAATCTTCAAGGAGGGCGGCAACGCTGTCGACGCGGCCGCGGCGATCGCGTTCACGCTCGCCGTGACCTATCCCGAGGCGGGCAATATCGGCGGCGGCGGTTTCATGACGATCTATATGAACGGCAAGCCCTATTTCCTCGACTACCGCGAACGGGCGCCGCTCGCGGCAACGAAAAACATGTATCTCGATGACCAGGGCAAGGTGATCGAGGGCATGAGCCTGTTCGGCTATCGCGCCGTGGGCGTGCCAGGCACGGTCGAAGGCATGTGGGAGGCGCAACGCCGCTTCGGCAATCTTCGGTGGGCGCAAGTGTTGGCCCCGGCGATCAAATATGCCCGCGAGGGCTTCGAGGTCGACGCGCAATTGCAGCAACGCCGCGACGCCGCTGCAAAGGATTTTGCCGGCAAGACCAATTTCGACGCGAGTTTCGGCAACCTCGAGCAGGGCGTCACCTTCACGCAGCCTGATCTGGCGGCCGTGCTGACGCGCATCGCCGATGAGGGCGCGGAAGATTTCTACAACGGCGAGACGGCGGATCTGATCGCCGCGTCAATGCGCGGTCGCGGGTTGATCACAAAGCGGGATCTGCAGGAATATCGGGCGGTCTGGAGACATCCCGTTCTCGCCGACTGGAACGGCTATCGCGTCATCACCGCGCCGCCGCCGAGTTCAGGCGGCATCGGCCTCGTGCAATTGCTGAAAATGAAGGAGGATTTGCGAGCCTACTTCAAGGGCGTGCCACTGAATTCGGCGCAATATGTTCATCTCGACGCGGAAATCGAAAAGCGGGTCTTCGCCGACCGCGCGCAATATCTCGGCGATCCCGATTTCTACAAAGTGCCGACCGCACAATTGACCGACGATGCCTACATCGCCAAGCGCGCCGCCGAAGTTAGCCAGAACGCACTATCGGATACAAAGAGTGTTCAGCCGGGGCTCGGCACGTCAATGCCCGAAAAAGTCGAGACGACGCATTTTTCGGTTGTCGACAAATGGGGCAACGCCGTGTCGAACACCTATACGATCAACGGCTATTTCGGGTCAGGCGTCGTCGCGACGGGAACCGGCATCGTGCTGAACGACGAGATGGACGATTTTTCGGCAAAGCCGGGCGTCGCGAATATGTTCGGCGTCGTCGGCAGCGACGCCAATGCGATCGAGCCGGCGAAGCGGCCGCTTTCCTCGATGAGCCCGACGATCCTGACAAAGGACGGCAAGGTGTCGCTGGTGATCGGCACCCCTGGCGGCTCGCGCATCTTCACTTCGATCTTCCAGGTCATCAGCAACGTCTATGACTTCAACATGCCCTTGGCCGACGCCGTGGGCGCGATGCGCTTCCACCATCAGTTGCTTCCGCCGAACACGATCTTTTGGGAGCCCTACGCCCCAATCGAAGGCGAACTCGCCAAACAGATCGAAGCCAAGGGTTATGTGTTGAAAGGACAGGATTTCAGCGGCGACATCCAGGCCATCGAAATCAATGGCAATACGCCGGAAGCGGCGGCCGACCCGCGCGGCCGCGGGGTGACGCGGATGATTCCTTGACGATTTGAGGAACTGTCACCTTCGTCATCGTCCCCTGCTCGTCGCCGGGGAGGGGACCATGCAAAGTATGGCGGAGGGGGCAGGTCGAAGCTCCGACCTGATCGCTGCGGCGATCGTCTCAGATGCATTTGACCAGGAGTGTCGCGCATCGGGCGGCTCTGTAGACGGACCCACCGGCGGACCTCACGGAGGCCGGAGCCGGACGATCTGGAACGATGAATTCATCGCTACCGAGATCGGCCAGATCGGCACGCACATGGACGGTCTGGGGGCACCTCGGCTGCCTGTGCGGCGCCATCGGCGACAAGACCAGGATGCTTTTCTACAACGGCAACAAGCTCAGCGACGTGTGGTCGCCCTATGGCTTGAAGCGGCTTGGAATCGAGAATGCGCCGCCGTTCTTCACGCGCGGCATTCTGTTCGACGTGCAGGGCTTGAAGGGGCGCGTGCTCGACGTCGGCGAGGAGATCAAGCTCGCGGATCTAAAAGCGTGTTTGGACCGGCAAAATCTCACGGAGGAAGCGATCACGCCGGGAGACGCCGCGTTCGTTCGAACCGGGCATGGCAGCCGCTGGCATACCCACGCCGCCACATTTTACGACGGCGCTCCCGGCATCGGCCTCGAGTGCGCGCGTAGGTTGGCCGACAAACAGGTCTGCGTCGTCGGGGCCGACAATTTCGCGGTCGACGTCGTGCCGCGGGTCGATCCGGAAATGTTCCATCCCTGTCATCAGCACCTCATCATGAAACACGGCATCCATCTCCATGAGGGGATGATTCTGGACGGGTTGGCTGAGCGTGAGGCCTATGTGTTCGCCTATGTGTTTTCGCCGGCGCCGATCGTGGGCGCCACCGGCTCGCTCGGCAATCCCATCGCCGTGCTGTGAGGGTGGAACCGCTACCGTCATGACCGAGAGGGCAGCCACCGTCGCGAAACAGCCGCACTATCCGTCATTGCGAGCGCAGCGAAGCAATCCATCTCTCCACCCGAAATCCCCTCGACGCGTTCGCAACGCCCGGGGTGTGGTCCTGCGTCGCCGCCGCGCGCGGCGCCAGCGGATGAGGGGCGGCG
>JBAQGU010001293.1:0-6701 GCA_049287975.1 Roseiarcus sp. | reverse complement strand
CCTCGGCCTTGGCCGGCGCGGATGCGGCCGCGGACGCCGGCGACACAGCACCCAGCAACGCGCCGATCGACACGGTCTCGCCGGTCTGGGCGGACACTTCCGACAGCACGCCCGGCGCCGGCGCGTTGATTTCCAACGTCACCTTGTCCGTCTCGAGTTCGACCAACGGCTCGTCCGCCTTCACGGCGTCGCCGCGCTGCTTGAACCATTTGCCGACAGTCGCTTCGGTGATCGATTCGCCGAGCGTGGGAACGCGAATTTCCGTGGCCATGACTCTCGCGCCGCGCGGCGCCCTTCTGTTACGGGGTGACGGAGGAAACCGGCGCCAGGGGCGCCACAGGACAGACCCTGACCGCCGGCATCGCAAAATTATCGTAACGGAAGCCGCGCCCCGCCAGGATCGCGGGATCGCGGGCCTGCAACGCCTCCAGCCGCTCGCGCGAAGGCGCCTCGCTGATCGCGACGCCCCAAGCCCCCTCGGGATCGTCGACCGAGCCGAGTACGATGACCATGCCAGCGTCGACATGGGCCCGCCAATAATCCTGATGGGCTCGCATCACATCCAATTCCTCCGGCGACATGTCGCGCAGGAAAGTCTTTCGCGGCGGGATCAACTTGCTGAGAAAGTAGGGCATCTGCTGTTTCGCATGAGGGCGATAGTCCGGGCGTCCGTGAACATGTAGCCGCGCTCGCTGAGCGCGGCCGTCGTGGAGCGCCTCATTCTCCGAGTTTCCAGCAAGCGGAACCCACGCGGTCCGCGACCGCGTCCACGGCCCCGCCGGTATTTTCGCGCTTCAAACGAAACACTCGTCCAGGAACGCCCTCAACTGCGCCAGGTGCTTGGACATCAGACCGGTCGCGGTCGCCGCCGAGGCGGGACGGCCGGCGTAGCGCGGCCGCTTCGCCTTGCCGCCGACCTGCGCGAGCACCCATTGGAGGCAGGGCTCCACGAAGGTCCAGGCCCCCATGTTCTTCGGCTCCTCCTGGCACCAGACGATCTCCGGGTCCTTGAAGCGCGAAAGCTCCTTGACCAGGGCCCTCAACGGGAACGGGTACAGCTGCTCCACGCGCAGGAGATAGACGTCGTCGATGCCGCGCTTCTCGCGCTCGTCGTAGAGATCGTAATAGACCTTGCCCGAGCAGACGACGACGCGGCGAATCTTCTCGTCGGGGGCGAGCTTAATCTTTTCTCCCGCGTGCGTCTCCGCGTGATCCCAGAGCAGGCGATGGAACGAGCTGCCCGGCGCGAAGGAGGAGAGCGCCGACACCGCGCGCTTGTTGCGCAGCATCGATTTCGGCGTCATCAAGATCAGCGGCTTGCGGAAATCGCGCTTCAACTGGCGCCGCAGCACATGGAAGAGGTTGGCGGGCGTCGTACAGGCGACGACCTGCATGTTGTCTTCCGCGCAGAGCTGGAGATAGCGCTCGAGGCGAGCGGAGGAATGTTCGGGCCCCTGGCCCTCGTAGCCGTGCGGCAACAGGCAGACGAGGCCCGACATGCGCAGCCACTTGCGCTCGCCCGAAGAGACGAACTGGTCGAACACGACCTGCGCGCCGTTCGCGAAGTCGCCGAACTGAGCCTCCCATAGCGTCAGCGCATTCGGCTCGGCGAGCGAATAGCCGTATTCGAAGCCGAGCACAGCCTCTTCCGAGAGCATCGAATTGATGACCTCGTAGCGCGCCTGCCCGTCGCGGATATGGTTGAGCGGGATGTAGCGCGCCTCGGTCTGCTGATCGATCAGCACGGAATGGCGCTGCGAGAACGTGCCGCGCTCGCTGTCCTGACCGGAGAGACGAACCGGCAAGCCCTCGTCGAGCAGCGAGGCGAAAGCGAGCGCCTCGCCGGTCGCCCAATCGATGCCGTCGCCCGCCATCACGGTGGCGCGACGATTGTCGAGAAAGCGCTGGATCGTCTTATGAACGCTGAAGCCTTCGGGAACCGCCGTGATGCGCTCGGCGAGCGACCGGAGTTTGTCGGCGTCCACGGCCGTCTTGCCGCGCCGCTCGTCGTCGGAGATGTTTCGGGACGCCTTGACGCCCGACCACCGGCCGTCCAGCCAATCCGCCTTGTTCGCGATGTAGCTCTGGCCCGCCTCGTATTCCGCCTCCAGGCGCCGGCGCCAATCGCTCCGCATCTTGTCGACTTCGCCCTGGGTGACGACGCCCTCCCCGATCAGCTTCTTGGCATAGATTTGCAGGGTCGTCGGATGCGAGCGGATGTTGCGATACATCAGCGGCTGGGTGAACGCGGGCTCGTCGCCCTCGTTATGGCCGAAGCGCCGATAGCAGAACATGTCGACGACGACGGGCTTGTGAAACCTCTGCCGGTATTCGGTGGCGACCTTGGCGCAAAAGACGACGGCTTCCGGATCGTCGCCGTTGACGTGGAAAATCGGGGCCTCGACGAGCTTGGCGACGTCGGAAGGGTAGGGCGAGGATCGCGAATAGCGGGGGTAGGTGGTGAAGCCGATCTGATTGTTGACGATGAAATGCAGCGATCCGCCGGTGCGGTGGCCGCGGAGCCCCGATAGCCCGAAACACTCGGCCACGACGCCCTGTCCGGCGAACGCCGCGTCGCCATGGATCAGCAGAGGCAGCACCTTCACGCGCTCGATGTAATCGTTCAGCTGATCCTGCTTGGCCCGCACCTTGCCGAGCACGACGGGATCGGCGATCTCGAGATGCGAGGGATTGGCGGTCAGCGACAGATGCACTTGATTGCCGTCGAACTCCCGGTCCGACGAGGCGCCGAGATGATATTTGACGTCGCCGGATCCCTCGACCTCGTCCGGGGAAGCGGAGCCGCCCTTGAATTCGTGGAAGATGACGCGGTGCGGCTTGGCCATCACCTGGCTCAGCACGTTGAGCCGGCCGCGGTGCGCCATGCCGAACACGATCTCTTTCAGGCCGAGTTGCCCGCCGCGCTTGATGATCTGCTCGAGCGCCGGAATCATCGCCTCGCCGCCGTCGAGCCCGAAGCGCTTGCCGCCGGGGTATCTGACGTCGAAGAAGTTCTCGAAGCCCTCGGCCTCCACGAGCTTGGTCAGGATGGCCCGCTTGCCCTCCTTGGTGTACTGGATTTCCTTGTCGGGACCTTCGATGCGCTCCTGAATCCAGCCTTTCTCCGCGGGATCGGAAATGTGGACGAACTCGAAGCCGATCGTGCCGCAATAGGTGCGGCGTAGGATCGCCAGCATCTGCCGCACGGTGGCGAACTCGAGCCCGAGCACCCCGTCGATGAAGATCTTGCGATCGTAATCGGCTTCGTCGAAGCCGTAGCTGGAGGGATGCAGCTCCTCGTGATCGCGGCGCGGCTCGAGGCCCAGCGGATCGAGATCGGCGTGCAGGTGGCCACGCATGCGAAACGCGCGGACCATCATCAGCGCCCGCACGGAATCGCGCGTCGAGCGGTGGATCGCCTCCTCACTCGGCGCTTCCGCCTCGGGTTCCGCCGCCGCCTTGGCGCGCAACTTGTCGCCGACCGCCTTTTCCGTCGCGGGCCAGTCGCCGTCGAGCGCGTTGATCAGATCGCCGTTGGACGCGACGGGCCAGTTCGGGAGCTCCCAGGAGGGGCCGCTCGCGGTCTTCTCGACGCTCGCGGGATCATCGCCGAGGGCGTCGAAGAAATCGCGCCAGCCCGGCTCGACCGAGTTCGGGTCGCGCTCGTATCTGGCCTGCAACGCCTCGACATAGGCGCCGTTCGCGCCATCCAGAAACGAGGATTGCAGCAACGCCTGATTGATATCTTGCCGCGCCATGACGCCGGCCTCCTTACTTCCCGTCCAACATTTCGACCAATGTCTTGCCGAGCCGCGCGGGCGAGGGCGAAACGCGGATCCCGGCCGCTTCCATCGCCGCGATCTTGTCCTCGGCGCCGCCCTTGCCTCCCGCGATGATCGCGCCCGCGTGCCCCATCCTGCGGCCCGACGGGGCCGTGCGGCCGGCGATGAAACCCACCACGGGCTTGGCGCGGCCCTTCTTGGCTTCATCCTTCAGGAACTGCGCCGCGTCCTCCTCGGCCTGCCCGCCGATCTCGCCGATCATGACGATCGACTTGGTTTCGTCGTCCGCCAGAAAGAGTTCGAGCGCGTCGATGAAATCCATGCCCTTGACGGGATCGCCGCCGATGCCGACCGCCGTGGTCTGGCCGAGCCCCACCCGCGTGGTCTGAAACACCGCCTCATATGTAAGCGTGCCCGACCGGGATACGATGCCTACGCTGCCGCGCTTGAAGATATTTCCCGGCATGATGCCGATCTTGCACTCGCCCGCCGACATCACCCCGGGACAATTGGGTCCGACCAGAATCGATTTCGAGCCCTGCAACGCGCGTTTGACGCGGACCATGTCGAGCACGGGAATGCCCTCGGTGATGCAGACGATCAGCGGCGTCTCGGCGTCGATCGCCTCGCAGATCGCGTCCGCCGCGCCGGGCGGGGGGACGTAGATCACCGAGGCGTCGGCGCCGGTCTTCTCGCGCGCCTCGGCGACGGTGTCGAACACCGGCCGGCCCAGATGGACCGAGCCGCCCTTGCCCGGCGAGGTCCCGCCGACCACCTTGGTGCCATAGGCGATCGCCTGCTCCGAGTGGAACGTGCCGTTCTTGCCGGTGAAGCCTTGGGTGATGACTTTGGTGTTGGCGTTGATGAGGACGGACATGCGGGACTCTCAAGTATATACTGGCTAGATGTGGAGAAAAGGATTATGCGCACGCACAGTGCCGTACAGCTGCCCGTGATTCAGATCCTCGGTGAAGAAAGTCGTCGCGCCGAAGCGCTCCGCTTGAGCGAGCAGCGAGCTATCCCAATAATGTATGTTGTGTCGCGCCACGCCGATTATCGCTGACTTGACGATGTTTGCGTCAATGTCGATAAACACGAATTCCTCGAATGTTTCCAGCCATTCAGAAAGCTCATCTTGAGTCAGCGGAAATTTCATTTTTTTGTGCCTTACGTTGACGAAGAACTCACCGATTATCTGTCCCGAAAGAGCGAAGGTTTCTGTCGCGATGAGATTACGCGCAATGGCATATTTACGCGGCTCGCTGAATTTACCAGTAGCCGCGTATATCCAGATATTGCTGTCGAGAAATGACTTATCTTTCATAAGTCTCCTCACGACTCCATTTCCAGTCCGGGCCCATATCGCCCTTGGACTGCTCCATCAGTTCCAGTAATTTTCGTCGCGCGTTTTCGATTTTCTCATTGCGACTCGCTATTTCCATCAAATATTCGCGCACCATAGCGTTCACCGTCGTGCGCTTTTCCGCAGCGACGACGCGCACCTTGTCGAGAACCTCTTCCTCGATCGCAAGCGTGATATTCTTCATGACACTCTCCACAGTTACACAGGATGTGTGTACCCCAGAGCTGACGGCGTCGTCAAATTCATTACCCCCATCCCAGTGATCGGCAGAGCCTCGGCCTCGGGTGCGAAGGCGCGGTGAACGTGTCGACACGTTCCAAACTATGGCCTACGCCTTCACCGCCCCCACGATCTTTTGCGCCGCGTCGTCCAAGTCATCCGCCGGGATCACGTTGAGGCCGGACTCCCTCAAGATCTTCTTGCCCAGCTCGACGTTGGTGCCCTCGAGCCGAACCACCAGCGGCGCTTGCAATCCCATTTCCTTGACGGCCGCGATCACACCTTCCGCGATCACGTCGCAGCGCATGATGCCGCCGAAAATATTGACCAGGATGCCCTTCACGTTGGGATCGGCGGTGATGATCTTGAACGCGGCGGTCACCTTGTCCTTCGAGGCGCCGCCGCCCACGTCGAGAAAGTTGGCGGGGCTTTCGCCGTAGAGCTTGATGATGTCCATCGTCGCCATCGCGAGGCCGGCGCCGTTGACCATGCAACCGATCGAGCCGTCGAGCGCGACATAGTTGAGATCGTGCTTCGAAGCCTCGATCTCCTTCGCGTCTTCCTCGCTCTCGTCGCGCAAGGCTACGATGTCCGCGTGGCGATAGAGCGCGTTGTCGTCGAACGAGACCTTGGCGTCGAGCACCTTGAGCTGGCCGCCCGTGGTGACGACGAGCGGGTTGATTTCCAGCATCGCCATGTCCTTGGCGATGAAGGCCGCGTAGAGCTTCGTGATCAGGCTCTCGACCTGCTTGGCCAGGTCGCCGGTGAGCCCGAGCGCCCGCGCGGCCGTGCGGCCGTGGTGCGGCATGGCGCCGGTCGCGGGATCGATCGCGAACGAATGGATCTTTTCCGGCGTGTCATGGGCGACGTCCTCGATGTTGACGCCGCCTTCCGTCGAAAGCACGAAGGCGACCTTGCCGACGGTGCGATCGACCAGCGCGGAGAGGTAGAACTCCTTGTCGATCGCCGAGCCTTCCTCGATATAGAGCCGATTGACCTGCTTGCCGGCGGGTCCGGTCTGGACGGTCACCAGTGTCGCCCCGAGCATCTGCTCAGCGAATTGCCGGACCTCCGCGACCGATTTGGCGAGGCGCACGCCGCCCTTGTCGCCGGCCGATGCCTCCTTGAACTTGCCCTTGCCTCGGCCGCCCGCGTGAATCTGGCTCTTGACGACCCAGAGCGGGCCGCCGAGAGCCTTGGCCGCCGCCTCCGCTTCGTCGGGCGTGAACGCGGCGCGCCCGTTCGACACCGGCGCGGCGAATGCGCGGAGCACCGCTTTGGCCTGATATTCATGAATGTTCATGGCAACGAGCTCGCGGGAGAGAGGAGAGCGGGGG
>JBAQGU010001292.1:0-3730 GCA_049287975.1 Roseiarcus sp. | reverse complement strand
CATGAGCACCACGTGGAAGACGAAATGGGGCGCGCGACGCGTTCGCAAGGATCCGCCCACGATCGAAGAGGCGTTGATCGCCGCCGAGGCGTTGACCGATGACATCGGTCAGCGAATCGAGATCGCGGCCTCGCTGACGGGCGTATCGAACGACGAGGTAAAGGCGCTCGCGGCAAAGCAGGCTGCGATGTCGCGCGGCCGTTCGACCCTGGTCAACGGGCGCAACCGCGCGGTCGTCGTCGAATATAAGCGGCCGCGGACGTTCCGATCCGGGCCGCCGCTCGGGCGGCGCTGAACCCGGGCGTTGGCGCCTCGCTTCGCCGGTGGCGGCGAAATTCCTTTCGGCCGGCCGCTTTCCCTTTCCGACGGCTCGGGATAGCAAAGGCGTATGCTCGAGCGCCTTGATTTCGCCACGCGAACCCCGAGCGGGAATCTGCTCCTGCGGCTGCTGCGCGACTTCGGGCGCGATCATGTGCTGGGCTATCTCCTGGCGGCGATCTTCCTCGGGCTGATCGCGCTCTCCAACGTCTCGGTCGCCTGGCTCCTGCGGCCCGTGCTCAACGGCATGGTCAGCGCGGAAAAGCTCGGGCAGATGCGTTTCCTCGCATTCGAGGCGCTCGCCCTGTTCGTGCTGCGCGGAGCAGCGACCTTCGGCTCCATGGTGATTCTTTCGCGGATCGGCAACAGGATCGTGGCGACCGCCCAACGGCGCGTGTTCGAGCGCTTGCTCAACCAGAACATCGCCTATTTCCAGGATCGTCATTCCAGCGAGTTCATCGCGCGGCTCGCGTTCGCCGCCAACGGTGTCCGCGACGCGCTGCAACTCGTAATTCAGGGCTTCGCGCGCGACCTCGTCACTGTGACCGGGCTCGTGTTCGTGATGGTGGCGCGGGACCCCAAAATGGCGCTCGGGGCGCTGATCGCCCTTCCCGTCGCGGCGTTCTTCATCAGCCGGATTCTCAGGCGCGTCCGCGAATTTGCCAAGCGCTCCTACGAAGGCTCGACGCAGATCGTGCAGACGATGGGGGAAACCGTGCTGGGCGCGCGCATCGTCAGATCGTTCAATCTCGAGGGGGAGATGCGCGAACGCATGTCGCGCGCGATCCGCACCGTCGAGCGTTCGGCCAACCGGATCGCGAGGGGCGGCGGGTTGGTGACGTTTCTCGCCGACACGCTCGCCGGCTGCGCGGTCGCTTTCGCCATTTTCTACGGCTCATGGCGAGTCGCGGTTCAGCACGGCGACGTCGGCGCGTTCGCCTCATTCCTGGGCGCGCTCCTGCTGGCCTACGAGCCCGCCAAACGGATCAGCCGCTTTCCCGTCGATATCCAGAACGGTCTCGTCGGCGCACGACTGATCTACGAAGTTCTGGATGCGCCCCTCGGCGACGCCACGCGCGGCGGTCTGCCCAAGCTGCGCGTAGTCGGGGGCCGCGTCGAGATCGAAAAGGTGAAGTTTGCGTATCGCGCGGGCGAGGAGGCGATCAGGGGACTGGAGTTCGTCGCGCTGCCCAATCAAACCACCGCACTGGTCGGGCCTTCAGGCGGCGGAAAAACGACGACCCTGGGACTTGTTCAACGATTCTATGCGCCGAGCGCCGGTCGCGTCGTGATCGACGGCCAGGACTTGGCCGAGGTCGATCTCGCCTCGTTACGAGACAGCATCGCGTTTGTTTCTCAGGACGTCTTCCTGTTCCGCGGCACGATCCGCGACAACATCGCCCTGGGCAAGCCGGGCGCGGGGGACGCCGAGATCGTCGCGGCGGCGCGCAAGGCGAACGCGCATGATTTCATTTTGCAGTTCGCCGACGGCTACGACACCAACGTCGGCGAGCAAGGCGCGCAGCTGTCCGGCGGGCAACGCCAGCGCGTCGCGATCGCCCGCGCGCTTCTGAAGAATGCGCCGATTCTGCTCCTCGACGAACCGACCGCCGCACTCGACTCCGAGTCCGAGCGCGAAGTGCAGAAAGCGCTCGACGCGCTGCGGGCGGGACGGACGACGATCGTCGTCGCGCACCGCTTGCAGACGATCATCGGCGCCGATCGAATTTTCGTCATCGAAGCCGGCGTCGCGGTGGAATCGGGTTCGCACGCGGATCTGATCGCGCGCGATGGCGCCTATCGCGCGTTTTTCGCGGCGCAGTTTGGGCTGGGATCATTGGCGGCGCTCGCTTGACGCCCGAATCGCGCGTGGCCTCTTGAAAATTCACGCGCGTTCGGTTACGTAATAACGGTAGTTATAACAGAGACGAACGATGTCCGAACTCAAGCTACGCCGCATAGGCAATTCTGTAGGCCTGATCCTGCCGCAGGAGGACCTGGCCGCGCTGCAGGTGGCCGAGGGGGATGTGCTGCATCTGACGAAGGCGCCTGGCGGGTTTCGGCTGACGCCCTACGACCCCGAATTCGTCGCGCAGATGGAGGCCGGACGCAAGATCTCCAAGAAGCGGCGCAACGCGTTGCGCGAACTGGCCAAATGAGCCGCGAGCCGATCTGGCTACTCAAATCGGTCGTCCTGGCGCTGCATGACGAACAGATCGCCGAACATGGCGGCCTGGAAGGGTTGCGCGACGAGGGTCTTTTGGATTCCGCGCTCGCCCGTCCGCGCCATGCCTTCGCCTATGGCGATCCGAGCTTGTTCGAAATGGCGGCGGCGCTCGCGGTTGGAATCTGCAAGAACCATCCCTTCCTCGACGGTAACAAACGGACCTCGCTCGTAGCGACGGACCTGCTGCTCGAATTGAACGGTTTCGACCTCGCGGCGTCGGACGCCGAAATCGTCTCCGTCTGGAGGAGCCTCGCCGAGAGTTCAGTGACGGAGGCCGAACTCGCGGAGTGGCTGGAGCGTCATTGCACGCTCGCTTGATAGGCTTCGCCCTCGGGCGTACGGCGCGAAATCGAAATCCCTTTGCTGATGGATAGCGGTCCTTCCCAGGCTCTATAATTCCAACTACACTGTGACTTCCGGTTAGGTCAGGGAGATCTCGGATGCTCAAGAAGTTGGGGCCCGCAATTTCCGCCCTCCTCATATTGACGTTCGGCGGAGTTGCGCTTCTCTATTATGTACATTCCGAACCGTCCACAGAAGCCCTCGATGCTGATTTGAAGGTGATCCAGGCCGACATCAAGTCAGCGAACGACGAGAGCGCCGGCTACAACGGCGGGCTGATTAAAGTTATGATCGAAACGCGAAAGCAATTACTGGAAACAACGCTGGCAATGATTGAATCGAAGCGGACCAGCGTTCTCCGTAGAATTAATCTAACATACCAAGTTAAGGGCAAAGACTTGGTTGTAAAAGACGACCTCAAAATAATTGATCAGGATATCGCGAGCGCTAAAATAAAACTACAAGCCGACCAAACCGAGGCCGACCGCTATTCTGGAGGCCTCTTACAGTCAATGGCGTTGATGGCTGCCGCCACGGATCGGACGACGCTTTCACAGCTTTATCTAGCTTACTACGCCAAGAAATATGGGCTTGCTCTGCCAGAATCCAACATTCCTAGTAATAGCGTGCGCCCACCGCCCGCACCTCTAGGTAAAGTCGTCAGAGACAAGGACGCACTCTGACGAAACTTCAGCTGGAGCCAAATCCGATGAGGCTGATAAGAATTTTGCTCCTCTTCTTCGGGCTACCCATTTTAGCAACGCGCGCGGTGGAAACCGCCAGCCCTTCTGACCACGCTCCGTTCGGCTTGAAATGGGGAATGTCCGTCGCAGATGCGAAGGC
>JBAQGU010001291.1:0-2270 GCA_049287975.1 Roseiarcus sp. | reverse complement strand
CATGAGCAGCGTGTGAATCGCCGCCCCGATCGAGACCAGCGCGAAGCCCGGTTCGCCGTCGCTATCCTCATCCTCGGGTTCCGCGCGGTCGGCGGTTCGGCGCTTGGCGAGGGGCCGCGTCTCTGCTTTCGTCGGGTCGCGGGCCGCCGCCAGACCGTAGCCCACGGACGCGGTGAGCGCGAGAATCGCCAAGGCGGCCAGGGCCGAGCCCGCCAGAATCATATCGATCGTCGAGCCCCCGCAGAACCGCCGGGGCGCCCAGAGCACGGCGTCGCCGACGACCCCGCCAAGGCCGGTCGGCAACGGCCAACTCGCGGGCGCCGGCAACAGCGAGGCGAAGCCGGCTGCGGATGTCGTCCCGAGCAGCGCGAGACCGAGCCGCGACCGCGGACCGGCGAGCCGCTTTTCCGTCAGAAGCCGCCAGCCCCAAAAGGCTGGCGACGTCAGCGCGACGACGCAGGCCACGCCGACGAATTGCATGGCGATATCGGCGCCGATCGCGCCGGTCTTACCCAGCCAATTGTGAATCGGGGTCGATGTCGCGTGATTGAGGCTGGGGTCCTCGACCGACCAGCTCAGCAGGGCGAGCGAACTTCCGGCGACTCCGGCGAGGATCGTAGCGCCCAACATCTCGGCCGCCCTGCGCCTCGGGATTTCACGCACCGAGTCGGGCAGGTAGTCGAATAACGTGAATGTCGTGGTACGCATTGCGCTACGCTCAGCCGCCGCCGCGGCGAGAAACGCCGCGCTGGCCCCGACCTTAGGCGGCGCGAGTTAACGTCGACCTAACCTTAATGTAGGCTGTGGAATTCTCGCCTTCCTCCGAGTCGCTCGCGCCCTCTGCAAAAAAAGAGCGCCCCACGGGGCGCTCGAGTTGGGAGGAGGAGGAAGACCCGGCGACCGGTGAGCGGCCGCCGGATCGAGGGAGGTTACTGCACGACTTCGCCGTGGAGCGCCAGGTCGAGGCCGTCGCGCTCGATTTCATCGGAGACGCGCAGGCCAATCGCCATGTCGACGACCTTGAGGATTATGAGCGAAATGACCGCATCATAGACAATGACCGCGCCGACGCCGATGCACTGGTAGAGGACCTGCACGGAATTGCCCTCGATGAGGCCCTTCGTCCCGCCGTACTGCTCGATCGCGAAAACGCCGGTCAGGATCGCGCCGATCGCTCCGCCGACGCCATGGACGCCGAAGCAGTCGAGCGCGTCATCATAGCCGAAAGCGTGCTTCAGGCTGGTCGCGCCGAGATAGCAGCCGACGCCGCACGCGACGCCGATCACCATCGAACCGACCGGGCCGACGAAACCGGACGCCGGCGTGATCGCCACCAGACCCGCGACGGCGCCCGAGCAGATGCCGATGACCGTCGGCTTGCCGCGATGCGCCCACTCCACGAACATCCAAGTCAGCGCTGCGACGGCGGTCGCGATCTGCGTGACCGTCATCGCCATGCCCGCCTGTACGCCGGCCGAGACCGCCGAGCCCGCATTGAACCCGAACCAGCCGACCCACAGCAGAGCCGCGCCGATGAACGTCAGCACCATGTTGTGGCCGGGGCCGGTGTCGCGGCGCTTGCCCAGCATCAAGGCGCACATCAGGCCGGCGACGCCAGCGTCGATGTGGACGACCGTTCCGCCCGCGAAGTCGAGGACATGAACGAGAGCCTTGTCGTTGGCCGAGTTGAAGATGCCGTCTGGTCCCCACAGCCAATGCGCGATCGGGGAGTAGACGAAGATCGCCCACAGTCCGATGAACCACAGCATCGCCGAGAACTTCATGCGTTCGGCGAACGCGCCTGCGATCAGCGCCGGGGTGATGATCGCGAAGGTCATCTGGAACGCCATGTAGACGGTCTCGGGAATCGTCGGCGCCAGCGAATTGGGATTACCGATGCCGCCATTGTTTATGTCGCTCAATATCCCCTGCAAGAACACGCGGCTGAAACCGCCGATGAACGGCGTGCCTGCCGTAAACGTCGTGCTATAGGTGAGGATGGCGTATATGACCGTGACGAGGCAGGTGATCGCGAAACTGGTCATCACGGTGTCGCCGACGTTCTTCTTGCGCACCATGCCGCCGTAGAACAGGCCGAGACCGGGTATCGTCATCATCAAGACGATGGCCATCGAGGTCAGCATCCACGCGGTGTCGCCGCTGTTGGGCGTGCAATTCGTGAGAACGGCGGGGACGGCCGGAACGGCCGCATATTTGTCGGTGGCGTCGACCGCCGCGACGGCGGCGGCGCAAGCGGGCACGGGTGGCGG
>JBAQGU010001290.1:0-4967 GCA_049287975.1 Roseiarcus sp. | reverse complement strand
GCTCGGCGCGGGCGGCGCGCTCGCGCTCGGGACCCTCGTCTTCAGCGGCGATCTGACGATGCGCGCCTTCGCCGGCGCGCGCCTGTTCCCGATGGCCGCCCCCACCGGCGGCTCGTTGATGATCCTCTCCTGGATCGCGCTCAGCCTCGTCTTCGCTGTGGGCGCAACGCGCGACGAGACACAAGGGTGAAGAGCCATGCCCGACTCCAGGCCCACTCTGTACCTCCTCTGCGGCAAGATAGCCGCCGGGAAGTCCACGCTCGCCAGTCGCCTGTCGGCCCGGCCCGCGACGATCCTCATCAGCGAGGATCACTGGAACGCCAACCTTTTTCACGCCGAGCTGAGGACTCTCGAGGACTACGCCCGATATTCCCGGCGCCTGCGCAATGCGATGGGGCCGCATGTGGTTTCGCTGCTCAGAATCGGCGTGTCGGCGGTGTTGGACTTTCCGGCCAACGGGGTCGAGACCCGACGCTGGATGCGCGGAATTTTCGAGGAGGCAGACGCGGCCAACGAATTGCATTTCCTCGATGTGTCCGATGAAGTCTGCAAGCAGCGGCTTCGGGAGCGGAACGCGGCCGGCCAACACCCTTTCCAGACCGGCGAGGCCGACTACGACCGCTTCACCAGCTACTTTACGCCGCCGTCGCCCGACGAAGGGTTCAACGTGATCGTCCACAGAGAGTGAAGTCCCCGCCGTCAGCGGCCCAACTGCGTTGTGTCATTCCCGCGAAAGCGGGAATCCAGAGCCCCGGCACGCGCGGCCAAGTCTGGATGCCCGCTTTCGCGGGCATGACACTGACGTTTCTGAGTCATCCCCCAAGGGCGCCGCGGACAAACGGGAACTGGAAGCTATCGCCTGACGGCACTTTCACTTCGAGCCGCCCTGCTCCGGCTCGGCCGCCGCCGAGGCGTTCGTACCACGTGACCAGATCGCCTCGAAGTTGGTTTCGAACTTTGCGACGATCGCGGGATCGTCGACCAGGATCAGGTCGTTGTCCTGGAACGCGAGCCCGGACTGGGAGAAATTGCCGGAGCCGGTCCGCAGGCGTTCCCCGTCCACGGCGTAGGCCTTCAGGTGCATCAGCACGCCGCGCCCCTTGACCCTCGCGCAGACGTTCGGGAAGGCGAGCAGTTCCCCGATCGGGCGGCCGTTGCGCGGACCGTGCTGTGAATATTGGCTCTTGTCGAGATAGAGCCGGATCGTCACGCCGCGATCGGCCGCGTCGCGCAGCGCCTCGATGACGAAAGGGTCGGAGAGCACATAGGCTGCCATGTCGATCGAGCGCTCGGCATTGTCGATCACGTCGACGTCGACGCGCTCCAGATCTTCCTGCGGCGCGTAATGGATTTCGACGCTAGACGCGGCGACGGCTCCGATCGCGCCGCCGAAGGCCGCGAGCGTGCAGAGCAACTTCAGCCCTACCAATCGCGCTGCCTGCACTCCTGAGGCGACGTCTGGAAATAAGTGCTGCGCTCTCGGTTTCGTCATGCACGTTCCCGGACTTGATCCAGGGATCGACCCGTTTATCCAAGGCCGTCGTCCGCAGATGATCGTCGACGGCGCTCACGAATCATGCAGCAATATCATTGAAGCTAGGTTAATCTGCAATCTAGGGTTGCAGTTGCGCGGACGGCGAGGTTTCGTCATTCTAGGGGTGAAGGATTCCCCCATGAACGCGCCACTGGACATCGTCCGTCTTCCCTCGGTCTGCCCGCACGATTGTCCATCGGTTTGCGCGCTCGACGTCGAGGTGATCGCGGGTTCGCGCATCGGGCGCGTCCACGGCGCGCGCGACCAGCGCTACACCGCGGGCGTGGTCTGCGCGAAAGTGGCGCGCTATTCCGAACGGATCCACCATCCCGACCGCCTGACCCGGCCACTCCGCCGCGTCGGGCCGAAGGGTTCGGGCCAGTTCGTCGCCGTCGGCTGGGACGAGGCGCTCGACATCGTCGCAGACAGATTCTTGTCGGCCGAGCGCGCGTACGGCGCCGAGAGTGTCTGGCCCTATTGGTACGCGGGAACGATGGGCCTGGTGATGCGCGACGGCCTCGAGCGGCTGACCCACGTCAAACGCTACTCCCGCTATCACTCGACGATCTGCACCGGCATCTCCTTTCCCGGCTACATCGCGGGAACAGGGCGGATGTCGGGCGTCAGCTCGCTCGAGATCGCCAAGTCGGACTGCGTCGTTATTTGGGGGACCAATGCGGTCGCAACGCAAGTCAATCTGATGACCCACGCGATCCGTGCGCGAAAGGAGCGCAGCGCGAAGATCGTCGCGATCGACATCTACGACAACGAGACGATGCGGCAGGCCGACCTGGCGCTACGGCTGAAGCCGGGCACGGACGGCGCGCTCGCCTGTGCGGTGATGCATGTCCTGTTCCGCGACGGCTGGGCCGACCGCGACTACATGGCGCGCCATACCGACGATCCGCAGGGGCTCGAGGCGCATGTCCGCCCGCGCGACCCACGCTGGGCGAGCGCGATCACGGGGCTCACCGTCGAGGACATCGAAGCTTTCGCGGCCCTGGTCGGCCGCAACAAGCGCACCTTTTTCCGGCTCGGCTTCGGCTTCACGCGCCAGCGCAACGGCGCCTCCAACATGCACGCCGCGGTATGCATTCCCGCCGTCACGGGAGCCTGGGCGCACGAGGGCGGCGGCGCGCTGCATTCCAACAGCGGAATCTACAAGCTCGACAAGACCCTGATCGAGGGGCTCGACGCGCGCGATACGAGCGTGCGCAGGCTCGATCAATCGCGGATCGGCGCGATCCTCACCGGCGAGGCCGAGGCGCTGAAGGGCGGCGGCCCGGTCAAGGCGATGGTGATCCAGAACACCAACCCGATGGTCGTCGCGCCGGATCAGGCGAAGGTGCGGCGCGGCTTCTCTCGCGAGGACTTGTTCACCTGCGTCCACGAGCAGTTCCTGACCGACACCGCGCGCCATGCCGATATCGTGCTGCCGGCGACGATGTTCCTCGAGCATGACGACCTCTACACCGGCGGCGGCCATCAATTTCTGCAGTTCGGCGGCAAGGCGATCGAACCGCCGGAGGGCTGCCGCTCCAACCACGAAGTGATCTGCGCGCTGGCGAAGCGCCTCGGCGCCGAGCATCCCGGCTTCCAGATGAGCGCACGCGAAATCATCGACTCGACGTTGCGAGCTTCCGGCCGCGGGACGCTGGCCGAACTCGAGGCGGCGCGCTGGCTCGATTGCCTGCCGCCGTTCGAGGACGCGCATTTCCTGAACGGCTTCGCGCATACGGACCGCAAGTTTCATTTCCACGCCGATTGGCCTCGAGTGCCTCATGCCAACGATGGCCTGCGCGGCGCCTGGCGGGACATGCCCGATCTGCCGGATCACTGGGCGGTCAACGAGGCGGTCGACGAGGCGCATCCGTTCAAGCTCACGACTTCGCCCGCACGCAATTTCCTCAATTCGAGCTTCAATCAGACGGCGACCTCGGTGGCCCGCGAGGCCCGGCCATCCGCGCTGATGAACCCCGACGACGCCGCGGCGCTTGGGTTGGCGGAGGGCGACGTCGTGCGCCTCGGCAATACGCGCGGCTCGACGCGGCTGCATGTTCGGCTGTTCGCGGGATGCAAGCGCGGCGTGATCGTCAGCGAGGGCCTGTGGGACAATGCCGACTTCCTCGACGGACGCGGCATCAACATGCTGACTGGAGACGACAGCGTCGCCCCGTTCGGCGGCGCGGCGTTTCACGACGCGCGGGTCTGGGCGAAGAAGTCGCAGGGGAAGGAGCGGGTCGAACGGGTGACGGACGCGGGCTTTGTGGCAATGACAGAGGTTCAATAATCTGGTTGCGACAACAACTCGATAATCGCACCTCTTGCTGCGTCAAGTCGGCGATATAGGCGTTACATACATATTGCGAACAGCATCAGGAGCGGGCCGTAGCCCCTTCGATGGCGTCGATCGGGAGCGATTGCGATGCTAACGCCGTCGCCTGCTTGTAAATCAGCGCGTAGAGCTGTCGCGGCCTTTTGCGGCGAACATTGATTTGACGAGCATCGATGCGCTCGGGATCCTGGTGGAGAGCGCGCCGCGATCGAGGAAGCGAGGTCGTCGGTATCCTCGACATCCCTGACGGGCAGGGACTTCAGCCGGGGTAGCAGATACGGATCAGATTGCTCCGGTCTCACTGACCCCCGAAAATCGTCCACTCGATTCCCTGAAGATCCAATCAATCGTCCGTCCTGCTGGGGTGCGATTTCGTTAGATGAGTGCCAATTTGGAAGATGTCGGCGGCAATCGGGCGGTAGCGTGAATGACGTCGGCTTTCAGGCCCGTGTTCGGAGAGAGGAGAAACCCGGTGTGTCGCTCAGCTCCCATGTTTGATTTCGATTCTTTGGGCGGCAATCAATCGCTGTTCTGGTTTGGCGCTGCGAAGGGTTTCTTGTTCACGAAACCATCCGTCCCATCATGATTGCACTCACGACCAGAGCAACGACTGCGTCGCGGACGCGAGCAGCCGCTTCGCGCCGACGGCAGCTACGCCAGCTCCGACCCTCATAGCCCGCTTGGATGCGGCGAGCCGGGCGGCGTTCAATCCGCATGAAATGACAGAGCCAAGCGTCAGGCGGCAGCGACCTGCCGGACTTTAGAGATCCATTAAATCGCAAGGAGACGAGCATGAAGTATAGTGGTCGACATGTGGCGAGCGTCGCATTGGTGGTCGCGGGGGTCTTTGCCGTGCCGGCGTTGATCGCCGCTTTGAATTCGCGTCTGGCGACCGCGTAGGACGCTACAACCTTGCGTCAACCTGAGAGGTGTCCAGGCGTTAACGGCAACCTTACGCTCTCGCCGGGATTTTGTGCAAGCATTTTCGCTGACAATCTCGGCCATGTTCGTCACGTGGTCGTAGCGTCTGACGGCACGGTCTACGCAAACACCTGGAGCGGTCGATATTTTCCGAACTCGCCTCGCTCGGCCATAGGG
>JBAQGU010001289.1:0-9420 GCA_049287975.1 Roseiarcus sp. | reverse complement strand
GTCCGGCGCGCGGCCTGCGATCCCTCCAACCGGCGCGAACAATTGCGGCGCGAAGTCTCGCGGGCCGACGATGCGCAGCCCCTCGCGCTCGAGCAGCCGCGCAACGCCGTGCAGAAGACCGTCATCGCCGCCGCGAAGCAAGCGCGCGATCTCACGAGCGCGCTTGATGGCGCCCCAGTCGAGCTTGAGATCGGAAAGCTCGGGCCGTCGGACGGAGCCGATGATGGCCATATCCGCGATCGCGCGCTCGCGGAGGGCGGCGAATAATTTGCCGAGTTCGCCGAGCCGCAGCCAGAGATGCGGGAACGCCTCGATCTCAGGCGAGGCCCAGCCGACGATGCCGATCAGGAAAACCTCGCGGTCGGTCACGCGCGCGAGCCGCGCCGCCTCCAGTGCGAGGCCCCCGCTGCCGCAGAGGATCGCTAGCGGCCTCCCGGGTTCGAGCCCGCTCAAGCCATTTCGTCCTTGCCGTCGCGCGGCGTGCAGATCGCGCGATCGCCGCCCTCGCGCAAGAACGCCACCATCTGCTGCACCGCCTCCTCCTCCGGGAACGCGGCGGCGACATCCTCGGCGCGTTCCGCCAACGTTCCCGTCGGCGCGAACAACATCTTGTAGGCCCGGCGCAGGGCGTGAATCGCCGCATGCGAAAAGCCGCGTCGCTTCAGCCCGACGAAATTCAGGCCGGCGAGCGAGGCGCGATTGCCCAGCGCGATGCCGAACGGGATGATGTCGTTCTCCACCCCCGTCAGCCCGCCGACAAAGACATGCGCGCCGATGCGAACGTATTGGTGCGCCGCCGAACCGCCGCCGAGAATCGCGAAATCGCCGATTCGGCAATGGCCGCCCAACATCACATTGTTGGACAGGATGACACTGTCGCCGAGGCGGCAATCGTGCGCGACATGCGCATTGGCGAGGAAGACGCAGCGCGCGCCGACGATCGTCTCCCCGGTAGCGCTCGCAGTCCCGGGATTCATCGTCACCCCCTCGCGAATCAAGCAATCCTCACCGATCGTCAGGCGGACGGGTTCGCCGCGATATTTCAGATCCTGCGGCTCCTGGCCGATCGCGGCGAACGGAAAGACGCGCGTACGAGCCCCGATGGTCGTCAAACCCGCGATGCTGACATGCGAAATCAGTTCGACGCCGTCGCCGAGCGCCGCCCCCGACCCGACATGGCAAAACGGGCCGATCCGCACGCCGGCTCCCAGGCGCGCGCCAAGCTCCACGAGCGCGCTGGGATGGACGAAGCTGTCAACTTCGCCCACTTTCATTTGTCGACCAGCATCGCCGAGAGACGCGCTTCGCAGACGAGCGCGCCATCCACCTTGGCTTCGCCGCCGTACCACCACATGTTGCGGCGTTTGGCGATCTTTGTCATGTGATAGTGCACCTGGTCGCCGGGGACGACGGGTTTGCGGAACTTCACCTTGTCGATGGTCATGAGGTAGACGATGCTCGGCTTGGCGCCGGCGAGGCGGCCCGCCACGCAGAGAGCGCCCGCGGTCTGCGCCATGCCCTCGAGCAGCAAGACCCCGGGCATGATGGGGCGGTCGGGGAAATGTCCCTGAAATTGCGGCTCGTTGAAGGTTACGTTCTTGATCCCGACGCCATATTCATCGGCGCGCGCTTCGACGATGCGATCGACCAGCAGCATGGGATAGCGGTGCGGCAGAAAGGCGAGGAGCCGCTGAATGTCGAGGATTTCGAACACCTGTTCCGCCGTCTCGTCCATCCCGCATCCCTCTACGCCGATATTGGCGCTTGCCCCGTCCGCGGCCCCGCGTCAAGCCCGCCGCCGCCGCGCGGAGGCTTCCGAACCCGCTCTTCGCAAACGCTGGTGGGGCATGCTAAAATCGGCCCATACCGATCCTCTCGGCGGCCCCGCCCCAAGACCTCAGGACATCGCCATGCGCATCGAAAACGACGTGAAGCTCGACTTCAAGGACGTGCTCATCCGGCCCAAGCGTTCGACGCTGAATTCCCGCAACGAGGTCGATATCGCCAGGAGCTTCCGCTTCTATCACACGGGCCCGGAATGGAAGGGTTTTCCGCTGATCGCCGCGAACATGGACGTGACCGGCACGATGGCTATGGCGCGGGTCCTGGGACGCCACGGCGCCCTCACCGCGCTTCATAAACACTATCCCGTGAACCAGCTCGCCGAGTTCTTCGCGAGCGATACGGGCGAGCACGCTTTTTTTTCGCTCGGCACGACCTCGGCCGATCTCGAGAAACTGGCGGCGGTGCGCAAGCGGGCGCAGGTGCGTTTTCTCTGCCTCGACGTCGCCAACGGCTATTCGGAAAAATTCCTCGAAACGGTCAAGCGCGTGCGCGACGAAAATCCCAAGGCGGTCGTGATGGCTGGCAACGTCGTGACCGGCGATATGACCGAAGCGCTGATCCTGGCGGGCGCGGACATCGTCAAGATCGGCATCGGGCCCGGCTCGGTCTGCACGACCCGGCGGGTGACGGGCGTCGGCTATCCACAGCTTTCGGCGATCATCGAATGCGCCGACGCCGCGCATGGCCTGAGGGGACAGGTCTGCGCGGACGGCGGTTGCACCGTTCCCGGCGACATCGCCAAGGCTTACGGAGCCGGCGCCGATTTCGTCATGCTCGGCGGCATGCTCGCCGGCCACGACGAATGCGAGGGGGAAATCCGCTACGAGGAGCGCGACGGAAACAGAACGCCCGTCGGCATGACGTTCTACGGCATGTCGTCGGAAACCGCGATGAAGAAACATTTCGGCGGCGTCGCCCGTTACCGCGCCGCCGAGGGCAAGAGCGTCGAGACCCCCTATCGCGGTCCCGTCGAAAATACGCTCGGCGAGATCATGGGCGGGGTGCGCTCGATGATGACTTATATCGGCGCGACGCAGCTGAAGGAGGTCCCCAAGCGTACGACCTTCGTGCGCGTGAGCGCACAGACCAACGACGTGTTCGGGTCGGCGTGAAGGCGACGGTCTTTCGTCCGCGGCCTTCCGTAGCGCCGGCCAACCGCAATCGAATCTTAACCGCGCCACGTCATTGTCGCACAATGTTGTTCTGGACGCGCGCGCGCGCCATTCTCGTGCCGCTGGCCTTGTACCTCGTGCTCGGGGTCGCGAGCGGCTATCTCGTCTGGGGCGCGTCCAACGGCGAACGCGGGCTCAAGGCCAAGGTGGCCCATGACGCGCAGATGGCCCAATTGCAGGACGAACTCGCGGGCCTTCGCCGCGAGCGGGCGCGCTGGGAGCGCCGCGTCGACGCCATGCGCTCCGAATCCGTCGACCGCGACCTGCTGGACGAAGAAGCCCGGGCCGTGCTCGATCGCGTCGGCAAGGACGACGTGGTGATCTTCACCAACGACGCCAAGGCCGGCCAGAGATAGCAGAGGTCGCCATAGTGATTGCGAGCCCGGCAAATGCTCCTGCGGAATTGCCACAACGGGGGAAAAATTCCCTGCTGACAGGGAATTAGCGGGGAATTTTTTCGGAGCCGCCCTGAAGCGAAGCGCCCAACGCATCCAGCATGGCGCCGGTCCCGTGCTCGCGGGCGCCGGCGTCGTCGTAACCGTCGAGGAAGGCGCCATGCTCGGTCACCGTCAGACGCGTGCCGTCGGCTTCGGCTTCGAGTTGCAGGGTCGCGAGCGAAACCGAGATTTTCCGGTCGTCGAGGCTCAATTCGTAGGCATAGACCAGCCTCTCGCCGGCGACGACATCGAAATAGACCGCGTCGAACGTCGTGACCAAACCGCTCGGCCAACGCCCCTTCACACGTTCGCGCCCGCCCGGCCGCACATCCATCTCGCGCTCCAGGGCGACAAAGCCCTCGTGGCCCCCGAACCAGCGCGCCTTGGCTTCCTTGTTTGAAAGCGCGCGGTAGACCTGCGAGGGCGACGCGGCGAAGCTGCGCCGCACCGTGAAGACGCCGTGCACGACGGAGCGCGTCGGCTCCGCCCGGATGCGCGCCACTTCCTTCTCGAGCTTGTCGAGGGTCGTGAGCCAGCCCTCGGACGCGCCCGCCGCGGCGCTGACGAACGCGGGATCGTGAAACTCGTAGGACTGTCGCACGGTCATGCGGGTCCCCTCCCCTTCGACCTCGAAGTTCACAGCCGTATGCGCGGTGAATCGCTTCAGGCCGCCGACTTCGACGCCGATCGACAGCACGAGCCGCTCGGGCGGCGAAATTTCGAGGAAGGTACCGCGAGCCCAGTGATCCACTCCGTCCGGCAGGCGCATGCAGACTATGAAGGCGCCGCCAGTTCTGAAGTCGACCTCGGCCTCGGGAACGCTGCAACCTTCGGGGCTGAACCAGCGTTTGATATGGTCGGCGCGGCTCCACGCCTTGAAGACGAGTTCGCGCGGCGCGGGGAACGTGCGGGAGACGATCAAAGGTTCGGGCTTCAGACCGGAGGATTCACGTGGGTTCGCCATTTTCGCTTCCTTCTTTGGTGATCTCTTCGAGATAGACGCCGAGCCGATCCAGCCTGCGCTCCCATTCGAGGCGTCGTGCGCTGATCCATTGCTCCGCCTCGCTCAGCGCGCCGGCCTCGATCCGGCAGGTGCGGACGCGGCCGACCTTCTCGCTGACGACGAGACCCGAACGTTCGAGCACCGCCAGATGCTGGGTGACCGCGGGGAGCGACATCGGAAGCGGACGCGCGAGTTCGCTGACGCTGGCGGGGCCGTGCGACAGTCGCTCGACCATGGCCCGCCGCGTCGGATCGGCGAGCGCCTGAAATGCGAGATCGAGAGCGGCGGATCGATTAAGCATTTGCTTTTGTATCGCAGCGCGAATAGAAAAGCAAGGGCTTAAGTGACTAGGACGAGGGCTTTCCTCGACGGCCCGGCGTCGCGGCCAATTGCCCGAGGCCGAGCGTTTCGCTGGCGAAACCAAACGAAGCGAAAATTTCGCTTGCGCACTGAAAAAATTCGCTTGCGAAAGGTTTTCGTTTCGCCAAGTCGCCCGTAGGTCATTGAAATCATTGGGATGAGAAATTTTTGATTTCGCGGTTTTGTGAGATTTCAATAGGTTACGAGGCGTTTTATTTCGCCCCTTGTTTGCGCTGTCTCCGCGGTCCGTTCTCGTTCCCCTCTGCCGGGGAAGCACTGCTGTATCCCAACCCGAACCCTAGAGCGGCGACCGATCGATCCGCCTCTCTCTGATTGGAAGGGCTCTAGCATGAATTCTGGTAAAGCAAAAGAAAAAGATGCGTCCTTGCGGAGCAATCGAACGAGCTGAAGCCGCCGCCGCCCCAGCCCGGTCCGCGGCCAACGAGCATGACTGGCCATGCCGACACAGGCATCGAACTGCCGAGGGGACTCAGGTCAATGCGCCATCGCCGCCAATGCCGCAGCGCATCATGGTTGGCGGGCTATTCGCGCAGCCCCTCCGCCACGCCCTCCACTCGCACTTCGCTCTTCACCGAATTGGCGATGAAGCAGGCGTTGTGCGATTTGTGGTGGATCGCGTCGATTTCGGTCGCGCTCGGACGCTTGTCGCCGGTGAAGACGATGCGCGGCTTCAAGGTAACGAGCGTCATCGCGACTCGACCGTCCGCGCCCTTGCTCACCACGCCCTCCGCGGCGTCTTCGTAGGCCTCGACCACGAAGCCGGCCTGTCTGGCGAAATCGAGAAAGAACAGCATGTGGCAACTCGACAGCGACGCGACGAGCGCCTCCTCGGGGTCGACGCCGGCCGGATCGGAGAAGGGAACGCGCACCACGCTCGGCGAGGACGAGGCCG
The DNA here is from genome assembly GCA_049287975.1 of Roseiarcus sp. Classification (GTDB taxonomy): domain Bacteria; phylum Pseudomonadota; class Alphaproteobacteria; order Rhizobiales; family Beijerinckiaceae; genus Roseiarcus. Next base: position 3,690 of record JBAQGU010001289.1, on the reverse strand, counting down.
GCACGACAGCCCCGCCATCGAACGCCCAACTATGTGCGCGGCTGTATCTGCCGTCGGTGAACCGCTCGTCGGGCTTGCGGCGCCAGCGGATGGTCGCGGTGTAGGTAGACATAGGGTTCTCCCTGGGGCATCCACTTTATCACCGCCGGCGCGCCAGCCGCTATGGCGCCTGTCGATCCGGACGCGCTGCTGTAGACGCGGTCGCCGACCGCCTGGGTTCCGCTTGGTTGACAATCGGAAAATGAGAAGGCGCCATTCCCCCTCAATTCACCATCCGGTCCCGCCCCTCCCAGTACGGCTTCCGCAACTCCCGCCGCAGAACCTTGCCGGTGATGTTGCGCGGGATCGCGTCGATGAAATCGACGGACCTGGGGACTTTGTAGTTCGCGATCCGCTCGCGCGCCCGGGCGATGATGTCGGCCGGGTCGCGCGGCGCGCCGAGGCGCGCGACGACGATCGCCTTGACCGTCTCGCCCCATTTCTCGTCGGGGACGCCGATCACGGCGACGTCGGCGACATCGGGATGACCGGCAATCGCGTTCTCGACCTCGGCGGGATAGACGTTCTCGCCGCCGGTGACGATCATGTCCTTCACGCGGTCGTAGATGTAGATATAGCCGTCGTGATCGCGGTACGCGGCGTCGCCAGTGCGCATCCAGCCGTCGTGAATCGAGGCGGCGGTCGCCTCCGGCTTGTTCCAATAACCCTTCATGACGACCGGCGATTTGATGACGACTTCCCCGACCGCGCCGGGCGGAACGTCGGCGCCGTTCGCGTCGACGATCTCGACCGCAACGCCGGGCCACGCGATTCCGCATGAGCGCAGCTTGCCTTTCGCCGGATCGTGGGCCTCGGGCCGCAGAAGCGTGCCCACGCCCGTGGTCTCCGTCATGCCGTAGAACTGGACGAAGTCGCATCGGAAGCGCGCCTTCGCCTTCAGCAGCAGATCGTCCGAAATCGGCGAGGCGCCGTAGGAGAGCACCTTCATGCTGGAGAGATCGGCGGTCGCCATCCCGGGCGCGTGCATCAGCATCAGAATGATGGCCGGCGCGAGAAAGGCGTGATTGACCCGTTCAGTCCGGATCAGGTCGAGCACGAGATCGGGCAAGAGGTCCTTCACGATAGCCGTTCGCGCGCCACTCGCCATCGTGACCAATGCGATGTTGACTCCGGCGACGTGAAAGAACGGCATGGCGCCCAGAACGGTTTCGCCGACTTCGTAGTTCAGCCCACGCGATTCGGCGACCAGTTGGAAGAGCGCGAGGTAGTTGCGGTTCGTCAGTTGCACGCCCTTGGGTTGGCCGGTCGTCCCGGACGTGTAGAGCTGGACCGCGTCGTCGTCCGGCTCGATCGCGAGCCGGGGATCGCGCGCCTCGGCGGCGCCGATCCAGACGTCGTGACGCAGATAGCCTTCGCGATCGAAACCCAGCGCGATCAGGCTTGGCTTGGAAGCGACCAGCTCCAGGGCTTTCTCCGCGAGTTCGACGAAATCCGCGCCCACGATCAGAAGTCTCGCGCCGCTGTCGCCGATGATCTCAGCGACCTCCGGCGCTGCGAGGCGGAAATTGATCGGCGTCAGGGCGACGCGCGCCTTGCATGCGCCGAACAGAAATTCAAAGAAGTGATCGCTGTTCTTCGCGAGATAGGCGATCCGCTCCTGCGGCGCGATTCCCGAACCGATCAACTGATTGGCGATGCGGGAGGCGAGGGCGTCGATCTCCGCCAAGGTCGTCGCGCGGCCCTCGAACGCGAGAGCGACGGCGTCCGGACGCCGTAGGGCTTGCACGCGCGAGACGTCCGCGACCGTCGCCACGCCATCCAGGTCGATCATCCCGTTTCCCCCGTGCCGGCGCGACGTCTCGAGTCGGGCGATGACCGAGGCGGCGCGTCCGCTTTCGTGCATGTATGTCGGTTTTGCCGAAACACGCAATCGCGCCTGGAGCGCGCCTCCGCCTTGTCTTTCCTTTTCGTCGCGGTATAGCCAGCAGATGCGCCAGTCCTCACGGCCTTACGGCGTCTCGAGCGCTCCGCGCGGCCGTTTCGTCGAGGCGACGCGCGTCGGATGGGGTCGCTTTGTCATAGGCGCGGTTCGTGCGACGGATTAACCGTCATTGCGCATCGGGGCGCGCCCGCTCGAGAGGATCATGGCAGCGCAGGAAACCAAGGCAGTCGAGACCGCGCCACGGGCGATGGCGCCGCGCTATGACGAAACCTTCCCGATCCTGACGGCGAAGGAAATCGATCGGCTGCGCCGCTTCGGCGCGCCGCATCGCTACGCCGACGGCGAAAAGCTGATCGAAACCGGTAAGCCCAATCCAGGTATGTACGTCGTGCTCTCCGGTCGTGTCGCGATAACCCAGCGCGACGGCATCGGCCACATAACTCCGGTGGCGGTGCAGGGCCCCGGCCAATTCCTGGCTGAAATCGCTCAGCTTTCGAATCGCGCCGCGCTGGTCGACGGTGTCGCGGTGGGAGATGTCGAGGCGCTGCTGATTCCCCTCGCGGGGGTTCGATCCCTGCTGGTGGCGGAAGCGGACCTCGGCGAACGCATCATGCGCGCGCTCATCTTGCGGCGGGTCAGCCTGATTCGAGAAGGCGTCGGAGGGCCGGTGTTGATCGGCGGCTCCAACACCGCCGATATGATCCGGCTGCAAGGGTTTCTCCGTCGCAACGGCTATCCGCATCACCTGCTGGACCCCGCCAGCGACGAGGAGGCGAGCGGCCTGATCGCCCGTTACGCGTCCGAGGCGGGCGGCCTCCCGCTCGTCGTCTGTCCCGACGGCGTTATCTTGCACAATCCAAGCGAACGCATACTCGGGCGGCAATTGGGGATGACCGCGGCGCCGCGCCGCGATTTGGTTTACGACGTCGCGGTGGTCGGCGCCGGTCCGGCAGGCCTCGCGACCGCCGTCTACGCCGCCTCGGAAGGTCTTTCGGTCATCGTGCTGGATGCGCGCGCCTACGGCGGGCAGGCCGGCGCCAGCGCTCGGATCGAGAATTATTTTGGCTTCCCTACAGGAATTTCCGGACAGGCCCTGACTTCGCGGGCCTTCATCCAGGCCCAAAAATTCGGCGCCGAAATGATGATTCCCGCCACGATCCGGACGCTCGACTGTTCGCGCGTCGGCGGGGCGCTGGGCCTCGAAATCGAGGACGACGGCCGTATCTACGCACGGACCGTGGTGATCGCCAGCGGCGCCCGCTATCGCCGGCCCGCGTGCGCGGACCTCGCCCGTTTCGAGGGCCGAGGCGTCTGGTATTGGGCTTCGCCGATCGAGGCGCGGCTCTGCGCCGGCGAGGAAGTGATCCTCGTCGGGGGCGGAAATTCCGCGGGTCAGGCGGCCGTCTTCCTCTCCGGCCACGCCGCCAAGGTGCGTATGATGGTGCGCGCGCCGGGGCTCGCCGAAAGCATGTCTCGCTATCTGATCGACCGGATCGCTGCGGCGCCGAACATTGAACTGATGACGCAGACGGAGATCGCGGCCTTGCAGGGCGGCCCGGCCGGCGTCGAGCGGGTGCGTTGGCGTGATCGCCGCACGGGTGTCGAGACAGAGGGGACGATTCGCAACGTCTTTCTCTTCATCGGCGCCGATCCGGCGGCGGCCTGGCTCGCAGGGTGCGGCGTCGAGGTCGACAAGGCCGGTTTCATCGTCACGCGTGGGGCGATCGCTCCGCTGCAAACCTCCGTGC
>JBAQGU010001288.1:0-6778 GCA_049287975.1 Roseiarcus sp. | reverse complement strand
GCGTCGAATCCTGACCCATAGTGTCGGACAATCACGATCCGCCGGATCAACGGCTTGATAGGGGAGAAAATGCTCATGCGAATGGTATCAATGCTTGCGCTCGCCGGCGCCATGAGCTTGGCGACAGCATCCATCGCCGCGAACGCGGCGGAAGAAGTCAAGGGCGGCGCCATGATGAAGGCGGCCCCGACGACGCCGGCGTCGACCAGCGTCTCGCAGGACCAGCTCGACAAGGCGGCGAACGACAGCGCCAATTTCTTGCAGACCAATGGAAATTACGCGCAGACGCGCTTCCATCCCGCCAAGCAGGTCAATACCGGCAACGTCAAGGCGCTGCATGCAGCCTGGATATTCCAGACCGACATTCTCGATACTCTGGAAACCTCGCCGATCGTGGTCAACGGCGTGATGTATGTCACGACCGCTTTCGACCACGTCTACGCGCTCAACGCCAAGACGGGTCAGCAGATTTGGGAATACAAGCACAAGATGGGTCCGATCACGACCTATTGCTGCGGCCCCAACAATCGCGGCGTCGCGGTCTACGGAGACAACGTCTATGTCGCGACGCTCGACTCCAAGCTCCTCGCGCTCGACGCCAAATCCGGCGAGGTGAAATGGTCGAAAGACGTGGCCGATCCCGAGAAGGGCTATTCCGAGACGATGGCGCCGACCGCCGTCAAGGGCATGATCCTCTTGGGCACGAACGGCGGTGAGTACGGCATCCGCGGCTTCGTGAAGGCTTTCGACGCCAAGACCGGGGATCTGAAATGGAGCTTCGACACGATTCCGGAGGACTCGAAGGGCGTCTGGGCGACCAAGGACGCGACCGGCCGCGACATGCATCGCGACATCGAGGCGGAGAAGGCGGCCTACGCCAAGAACGGCGACCCCTATAAGACCTTGGGCGGCGGCGTCTGGCAGAATCCTTCGGTCGATCTCGCGACCAATCGCATCTATTTCGTGGTCGGCAATCCTTCGCCGGACCTCGACGGCTCGCTTCGGCCGGGCGACGATCTCTATACCGACTCGCTCGTCTCGCTCGACCTCGACACCGGCAAATACATCTGCCACTTCCAGTATATCGCTCACGACCTATGGGATCTCGACGCGGTTTCGCCGACCGTGCTGACCAAAGTCGCCGGCAAGGACGGCAAGTTGACCGACGGCGTGCTCCACGCCGGCAAGACCGGGCACATCTATGTCCACGACGCCAAGGACTGCAGCCTGATCCGGTTCTCGGAAGCGATGATCCCGCAAGAGAATATGTGGGTGCTGCCGACCAAGGACGGCTCTCGCATGCTTCCCGGCGCCAACGGGGGCAACGAATGGTCGCCGATCGCTACCGATCCGAGCCTGGGACTAGCCTACTCGCTGAACCTGCATCAGCCGATGAACTATTTCGTCGATTCGTCGCCCTATCCTGACGGCAAGCTCTGGCTCGGCGGCGCCTTCAAGGTCATTCCGACCGAAGAGAGTTGGGGCAAACTCGTCGCCGTCGACTACAATACCGGCAAGGTGAAGTGGAGCGTGAAGACGCCGCAGCCGATGATCGGCGGCGCTCTGGCGACCGCGGGCGGGCTGGTGTTCGCCGGCGAGGCCAACGGCGAGTTCAAGGCGTATGACGCCAAGAGCGGCGCCATCCTCTGGAGCTTCAGCGCCGGCGCAGGCGTCAATGCTCCGCCCTCCACTTACGAGGTCGATGGCAAGCAATATGTTGTGGTCGGCGCGGGCGGCAACACGCAGATCGACGCCAAGCGGGGCAATTCGATCATCGCCTTCACGCTCAACTGATCAGTTTGCGGGGCTGCGTGAAGCCTCTGGGGTCGGCCTCGGCCGGCCCCTAATTGTGTCGTAAGGGCGTCGCGCCCGCAATGAGACGTCCTTCATGATGGTTGGAATTTCGCGTTGGAGTCTCGTCGGCGCGCTCCTCGCCTTCGGGTTGCAACCCGTTGCGGCCGACACGATCGCGGAGAAGGCCGCCGTCTGCGCGGCCTGCCACGGCGAGACCGGCATACCGATCGACAAGTCGATCCCGAACATCTTCGGTCAGAACGAGGGCTACATCTACATCGAGCTGCGCGACATGAAGAAGGGCGCGCGCAAGAACGATCAGATGGCGCCGTTCGTCGAGCAGATGTCGCGCGAGGACATGCTGGCGCTCGCTGCCTATTTCGCGGCTAAGCCCTGGCCCAATCTGCAACAACCCTGCGCGAGCGCCGCCGACGCCGACCATTTCGCCTCGATGGCCGCTTCCGCCGGATGCGTCGGCTGTCATCAGGCCGGCTACATCGGCGCCGGTACGCAGCCGCGCCTGGCGGGACAGAGCGTCGATTACCTCGCCAAGACGATGCTCGATTTTCGTACCGGCGCCCGCGCCAACAATACTTGGATGAGGGATCTGCTGAGGACCTACAGCGAGGACGACATAAAACAGATGGCGCGGGTCCTCGGAGGGATGTAGCCCGCGCCCTCTTCCCGGTCTTCGCGGGAGAGGGTTCGGTTGAGGGGCTTGGGAATAACTCATCCGGCGCCATAGCCCGTCGACGACGAAGGGCCTCGAGGAGAGAACCACGTGAAGCGAACGGTCCTGACGGCTCTGTTGTTAGGCCGCCTCGCCTCGGCGCAGGCGCAGGAGAGCGCCGGCGAGCCCAGCGCGCTCTCCTGCAACGACTTCCGCGCCGGCGCGGCCCGCGTCCTGGCGATCGCGCCCGATACTCTGCAAGTCAACAACCTGCTGTTCGAGGCCTCGCGAAAAGGCTGCGTCAGCGCGCTCGAGGCACTGTTCAAAGCCGGGGCCTCGCACCTCGCACGGGATCGGATGGGCAACACCGCATTGGCGATCGCAGCCAAGATGGGCCGGTTCGCCACCGTCGAGTCGCTGTTGGCGTCCGCTTCGACCGATGAGGCCGCGCAACTCGATCGCGCCAACGTCGAGGGCGCCACGCCGCTGATCCAAGCCGCGCTGGCCAACCGCGGCGAAGTCGCAAAGCGACTCATCGTCGCCGGCGCCCAGGTCGACGCGACCGACAAACAAGGCGAGACGGCGTTGAGCGCCGCCGCTTTCAACGCGAACGTCGAACTGGCGTCGCTGCTGCTGGCGCGCAAGGCGCGGCCGGATACGATCGACGCCACCGGCAAGGGCGTGATTCTCTACGCCGCGGCGCGCGGCTCGGCGCCGCTCGTCGAAATGCTGCTGGACGCGGGCATCGATCCCAACGCACGCTATCGCGCGGATCTCACTGCACTGATGTGGGCTGCGGGACATCCCGACAATACGCCCGCGGACGCGGCGCTGAGGACGGTGAAACTCCTATTGTCGCGCGGTGCAAAGCTCGATCTCATCGACGATCGCGGCCGCGACGCGCTGATGATCGCGGCGGGTCTAGGACACGGCGCGATCGCGCAAGCACTTCTCGACGCCGGCGCCGATCGCACGCTGCGCGACAAGACGGGCAAGAGCGCGATCGATCTCGCTTCGACGCCGGAGGTCAGAGCCATCATCGCCGTGCCGTGAAGGTAGCCGCGCGAGCTGAGCGCGGCCGTCGTAGAGCGCTACTCTTTCCGAGTCTCGACCAAGCTGCGCACGACGCGGTCAGCGACTGCGTTCACAGCGGACACCGCGCTCTCAGGTCAGGCCGTGGCAACATCAACAGGATGGCGAGGACGGTTTTCATTCCGTAGTGCAGCCGGGCGCCTGTCTGATCCCGGGCGAGAGCGCTGATCGCGCTGTCGCCGCGCGCGCACCCTGAAATTTCCGCGCCATCGCCCGCCGCCAGCAGGAGTCGCCATTGTGCGGCGTTGCTGTCGTCAACAGAAAGCGTCGCGCGCGGCTGCCGACGAACCGCCCGAATTTGTAGCGCTTGGTATATTTGACTTCGCTATCGAGGCGGCTAGGCGGTGCGCCTCGTCGACGACGACGAGGGCCCAATCCGCGGCCGCCATCAGTTTGGCTTGCAGCGTCTCGGAACGCGACGCCATGTCGAGTCGTACGATCAAGGGGTTGCGCTCGACGAAAGGTTTGCCAGTGACCGATGTTTCGATCTGCTCGCGGGACAGTAGTTCGAACTCGAGGGCGAATTTGTCCGTGAGTTCGTCTTTGCTCGACGAGGTTGCCGGGCGCCACGATGAAGCGGGGCTCCAGGTCTCCACGAATGATAAACTCTTTGATCAACGGACCGGCTATGATGATTTTGCCGGCGCCCGGATCGTCAGCGAGCAAGTAGCGGAAAGGCCCTGTTGTCGGACAGGATCGGTCACACGGTCACACGCGATACCTTGCCGGCCCGACATCTTCGTGATAACACGGCAACATGAGCGCGTCAGCTGGTGATAACACGAAAACACGGAAAAAGCGGCCCGCTTCGACCGGGACGCTGATCGGCGTTCGGCTTCAAGACCCGTTTCTTGCGAAAATCGACGCTTGGCGAAAACAGCAGACTGATATTCCCAATCGTCCCGAGGCCATCAGGCGCTTACTCGCCGAGAAACTGGACGCGAATTGACCACCATAATTCAGTTTAATAATCAGCGCAGGCGGTTCTTCGACATCGAACCCAATCCGGGCCTCACGGTCAAAGCCGGCCCGACCATCAAGTTCGCCTCAAAATGAACGCGATCGTCGACAGGCCTTCACACCACGGAGTTGCAAAATGTTCATCGCGATGAATCGGTTTAAAGTGATCAAGGGCCAGGAGCAGGCTTTCGAGCAGCGCTGGCTCGGGCGCGACAGCTACCTCGATCAATTGCCTGGCTTCATCGAGTTTCATCTGCTGCGCGGTCCCGAGCGCGACGACCATACGCTCTATTCGTCGCACACGACCTGGGCCAGCAAACAGGCATTCACGGCCTGGACGCAATCCGAGCAGTTCCGCGCCGCTCATCGCAATGCCGGAGAAAATAAGGCGTTGCATCTCGGCCATCCCGAATTCGAGGGATTCGAGGCGGTCCAAACCCTGAAGAAACGCGATCTGAGGGAAACAGCCGCGTGAGGGCCCCGCCGATGCCAGCGCGAACCACGATGATCGACGAAATCCGCGCGGCGCTCGAGGCGGCCGGCGCGATCTTCGTCGAAGAGAATGGCGACGGCGTCGGCTCCGACTGAGAAAGCCCCGGGAATGGCGCTCACGCCCGATCAGGTCAAAGCTGCGCGCGCATTGCTTGGATGGGCCCACGACCATCGCAACACGACAAAGAAATCCTTGATCAGCGGGCGTCGTCCCGACGGCGCCAAAATGGCCGGCGAGCGGCTGAGACGGGAATCGGCTGATGAGTGAGCGGAAGAGCACGAAGCTCGGCCGCCGCGGCCTGCTGGCGCTCCTGACGCTCTATGCGCTGGCGATGATCCTGCCCGACTTCGCCCGGATCGTGCGCCCTTTGGGATCATTCGGCCTGACGACGAACGCTGACGGGCTCATCTATGACGTGAAGGGTCCGTTCGCCGCGGAAGAGGAGTCGCCGGCGTGGCGGGCGGCCCTCCGCGTGGGCGACCATCTCGATCTCGCCGGCATGCACTGCGTCCCGGTCGACACGGAAATCTGCGCGAGCAATCTCGCCCTATGGGGCGGCGTCACCTATGTGATGCCCGGCCGCGAGGCGACGTTGCTGGTCAAAGCGTCGGACGAGCAACCGGGCCGCGAGGTCAAGCTCATCGCCGAGCCGCGCCCGCGCACACTCGCGCTCGACGCCGTGACGCTGCTCGACCAGATCGCCGGCGCGCTCGTCGTGCTCGGCGCGGCGTACCTCGTCTGGATCCGTCCCGGCGCCATGACCTGGGCCTTCTTCACCTATACGATTCAGTTCAATCCCGGCCAGTCGTTCCAGTTCTACGCCTGGCTGCAGCAATGGCCGCGAGCGCTGCTCGCTCAGGACGTCGCCTCCTGCGTCCTGCAAGCCGTGGGCTATGCTGGATTGTTGTTGTTTGCGCTGCGGGCGCCGGTCGATCGTTGCGAGGGGCGGTGGCGCGGGATCGAGCGCGCGCTGCCGGCGCTCGCCATCCTGTTCCTGGCCGTCGCGCTCATGAGTCTCGGAACCCTCTTCGGCTACCCGAGCGAGTTCGCCATGCGGGCCTCGATCCTGATCGGCTTTGCGGTCAGCGCCGCCGCGCTCGGGATTTTGATCGGCCGTCGCAGGGATCTGTCGCCGCGCGACTACCAGCGGATCCGCTGGGTCATCTGGGGCTGCCTCATAGGCCTGCCGGCCTACCTCATTGCCGAAATCTCGCAGGAGACCTCGCTGCCCGCGAGCCTGTTCGGCGAGGCCGCGGTGACGGAGGACGTGTCGGGTCTCTTTTATCTCGTCAACGGGATTCTGTGCGTCTTTGTCGTGGAGGCGGTGCGCCGCCCGACCGTGGTCAGCGTCTGGATCCCGCTGCGCCGCGCGACCGTGCTCGGCCTCTTGCTCAGCGCGCCGGCGTTTTTCGTCCATGAAGAATTGAGCACGATCAACGAATGGACGCGCCTGCCGGACTGGGCCTGGGTGGCGGTCGCCTCCGTTCTCGTCTTTCTCATCGCGCGCGCACACGAATGGACCACCGAACTTGTGGACCGACTGTTCGACCGGGACTTCCGCCGCGCGGAGAAACGGCTCGGCGCCGTCGGTCAGGATATTCAGCGGGCCGAAAGCCTCGCCGACATCGAACGCCTTCTAGTGGACGAGCCGATGCGCGCCCTGCGTCTCGCTTCGACGGCGCTGTTTCGCGAGGAAGATGGGGTCTTCCGGCGGCGCGTGAGCGCGGGATGGGACGCGGCGGACGCCGATATGCTCCACGCCGCCGAGC
>JBAQGU010001287.1:0-1851 GCA_049287975.1 Roseiarcus sp. | reverse complement strand
GGGGTCGACCAGCAGGATCGCAGTGGTCGAGGGATCATAGCTCATGGCGATGTCCTGTTCTCGTCCGATCGATGTGGGAAGATCGATCCACTTTCGGGACGCATCACGCGTCCCGAGAGTAGCCTCCAGATATCAGCGTCGCCTCACCGATTGACGGATGCGGCGGCCTCTTCGATGAGCTTGGCCGTTTCCTTCGGATGAGACATGTAGGCCACATGGCTCGCCTTCACTTCGACCGTCTTGGCCTTGGCGCGCTTCGCCATCATCCGTTCCTGGTCCGGATTGATCGATCGGTCTTCTGTGGCCACCATGTACCAGGTGGGCTTATGTTTCCATGCAGGGTTCGTAACCTGATGCGTGAAGCAGTCGGTGGAGATCGGCACCTGCGATATGGCCATGAACTCTGCCTGCTCCCGTGGAATATCCGCTGCAAAGTCCGCTGCGAAGTGCTCCTCCTCTATCCACCAGTTGCCATTGCTGTCCGGCTTGAACGCCTTGGACGCTTGCGGCAGGGCCTGTTCGATCGACGCGCAGCTCTCACCTTCATCGAGAGCAAATGCGGCAACATAGACAAGCGCCGCCACGTTCGGATGATTGCCTGCCTCGGTGATGATAGACCCGCCGTAGCTATGGCCGACCAAAACCACCGGTCCGCCCATGGCGTCGATTGCGGCCTTCGTGTACTTTTGGTCGTCGGCGTAAGAGGTCTCTGGGGGTTGCGCCACCGACACCTTGTACCCATTGTTCTTCAGGATACTAGCGACGGGCGCCCAGCCGGAGCCGTCGGCAAATGCGCCGTGCACCAAGACCACGTTCTTGATTTGCTGTGCCATGACCGTTACCCTTTGCAGTAGAGATCCGCTTGGACCGTTTGGTTTTCGATGTCGAGCGCATTCGCGCCGACCGCTCTTACCTGTGCGCAGACCATGCTTCCGACTTGGCCGTAAAGACCTGTTGGCTACTTACTGGTCGGCGTGTGGGGAGGTGGCAGCCTCTTCGATGAGTTTGGCCGCTTCTTCCGAATGAGACATGCGGGCCACAATGGGCCGTCCGCTCACATTCCACGGGCGAAGACGATGCTCGGCTTCTCTCGGACTTGCGCACGGCGCTCTCCCTGTTGCGTCGCGGGTCCTGCTGCCGCGAGAGATTCTGCGGGCAGACGCCGGACCTATGGGCATTTGCTCGCTAACGATCCAATATTCGGCTTAACCCTCCCACATCAATAACCCTTTGAAGCACAACGTTATTTCTTGGCACTTTCGTGCAAGACTGGCAATTCCATACAATGTTGCGGCTCGCCGGTTTGCGCTGTAAGCTCGCTGAAGGCCGACGATCACGGCAGCTCCGTTCGGGTCAGTCATGCAGTCCAGCGGCGAAGGCGAATGGTTGCACAGGCGGTTTCATTCCGCCGTGCGGGGTTGTTTCGCGGCCGGACTGCCCGATGTCGCGCCGCAGGCCACCTTCACGAGCCTGCGCGCCGAACACTGGACTAGGCTAGGCGATGTGACGCCCGAGGACGCCTATACCCTGCATCTCAATCGCAGGTCTTCGACCAGCATCTTGCTCACGGGGCGGTTCGGCGGGCGTCAGCGGCACGACATTCCATTTCGCGGCGCAACCCTTTTCGATCTCTCTGATTTGCCGATGGTGGAGGTCGAAGGGCGCTATGATATGTTGCGAGTCTACCTCCCGCGGCGCCGGATGATCTCAGTCGCCGACAGCATGGGCCGCCGATCCGACGCGAGACTTCGCCTGCCGAAGCCCGGCTTTGGTGATTACATCATCGCGAACCTGCTCAATATCATGAACTTTGCTTTCGACAACTCGGAACGCGCCTCACAGCTACTCGTG
>JBAQGU010001286.1:0-3266 GCA_049287975.1 Roseiarcus sp. | reverse complement strand
AGAGAGGCGCGAAAGCGTCGAGGTCGCCGAGGCTCAGCCTGGGCGTGAAGAGATAAAGTCGGCAGGCGGCGGTCATTACAGGCGATCGATTCCAGACCCATGCGGCCGAAACGCGGCGACGGGCGCGCCGGGCGCTCGGATCAACTCAAGCAGCGGCGCCGGAGTCCGGGAAGGCGGCGCGCAATCGCGCCCATTGCGCGGCCACCGCACTGGCGGACGCTAACGGCTCGGGCTCGACAGCGGCCGCGATCGAGGCGTCCAGATGCAGCACGCGCGCCTGCAGGCGCATCGAGCGGAAGCAAAGGTCCACGAAATCGGGCGGCAGTTCCGCCAGAATATCGGGAGCGCAGGCGATTTCCTGGCGCGCCAACCGCACGCGATGCTTCTCCGAAAACGCCTGCGCCAGGGTCAGCTCACCCTCGTTGACGGCGCGGCGCAGCAGCAGCCAGGAGGCGAGCTGCATGAGCCGCGTGGTCAGGCGCATACTTTCGGTGGCATAAGCCAGCGCCACGGAGCGCCGAAGCGTCTTGGCGTCCGCGCGCCCAGGGCCATCGAGATAGGCCGCGGAAAGCTCTACGAGATTCATGCCCTCCTTGAAGAGCGTCTTGAACGCATCGGATCCGAGGTGTTTGAGCGCGAACGATATCGTCCCCTGATTACGTGCGTCGTATGCAGTTTCGCGCGTTCGCGACCCCTCGAAGCTACGAATCATTGCTGCCACTCCTCAAACGCAACCCGTCTCGCGGGACGGTCCATTTCGGAACGGCTCCCGACCCGAGTGGACGACCGACGCAAGTTTAGCGCCGACGCCCGTCAGCCGGGCGTTTACTTTTCGATATGGTTAACGCAAACTCTGCGGTTTGCGAACAAAGAAAAAGCCGCCCGAAAGCGGCTGAGATGCTTGTTTCGCAGGAGGCGAACGGAAACTGCCGTCCGAGCCGCTGAACCAGGGCCAGCCACGATCATGCACGTTAATTCTTAATATTCGGTTAACAGCATCCGGACAATCCGATCTGTGTCCCGAAACGAGGCGGCCCCGCGAGCCCTTCTCAGGTCTTGAAAAACGAACTCGCCGCCTGGCGCGTGATCTCACGCGCCTGAATCGCCGCTTCGAGCCGTTCGATTTCCCGCTTCAGCGTCGCGATGCGCTCTGCGAGTTCGGGGGCAGAGAGATCGTCGAGACTCTGCCCGAGCACATGCGCCGGCGGGGCAACTGGCCGCTTCCCGAACACCTGGTCTTCGTCGAACGCCGCCAAGTTCCGACCTCCAGGTTTCACATCGCAGACTTGGCCATGATAAAACCGCCGCCGAGCACGCGAGCGCTCGCTTCCGTCGAGTCGTAAATTACGCACCCCTGCCCGGGGGAAACCCCGGATTCAGGCTCGAGGAAGGCGACGGCGCCGCCGGCGAACAACAGGGCCGGCGTCGGAGGTCGCGTCGAGCGCACGCGCGCCGCCACCGGCAACCCGCTCGAGGGCAAATCCGCGACCCGCCCGGATCCGATCCAGTTGAAGTCCCTCAAGTTTACGCGAGGCGTCGCCAGAGCCTGACGCGGGCCGACGATCACGCGCGCGGTCGCTGCGTCGAGCGCGACCACATAGAGCGGCTCGGCCGCAGGGACTCCCAGCCCGCGCCGCTGCCCGATCGTATAATGCAGGATGCCGGAATGGCGCCCGAGCACGCGTCCGTCGATATGGACGATCTCGCCCGGCTCGGCCGAGCCCGGCAGCAGCCGCTCGATCATCGCGCTGTAATGGCCCGACGGGACGAAGCAGATATCCTGGCTGTCCGCCTTGTCCGCGACCTCGAGCGAGAATTCCCGCGCGAGCGCGCGAACTCGGTTCTTGGGCAGGGCGCCGAGCGGGAAGCGCAGCATCGCCAGTTGCTCGCGGGTCGTCGCGAACAGAAAATAGCTCTGATCGCGATCGGGATCGGCCGCGCGGTAGAGCGCCCGCCCGCCCTCGCCATCGTCGGCGTCGACGACGTAATGGCCGGTCGCCAACAGATCGGCGCCCAGGTCCTTGGCGGCCTCGAACAGATCGACGAACTTCATGTGCTGGTTGCACGCGACGCACGGAATCGGCGTCTCGCCCGCGATATAGGCGCGAGCGAACGGCTCGATCACTTTCTCGTGGAACCGCGCTTCGTAGTCGAGCACGTAATGCGGCAGACCGAGACGCGCCGCGACGTCGCGGGCGTCGTGAATGTCCTGACCGGCGCAGCATGCGCCCTTGCGATGCGTCGCGACGCCATGATCGTAGAGCTGCATCGTCAGCCCGACGACATCGTAACCTTCGCGCACGAGCAGCGCCGCCACGACGCTGGAGTCCACGCCCCCGGACATCGCGACGACAACGCGCGTGTCCGCGGGCGCCTTGGGCAGGCCCAGCGAGTTCAGCGCGCGCGGCGGAGCGGCGGGGGCGAGTGACGAGACCAGGTTCATCGAGTCCATCCCAGAATCTCTGGGCGCGGGATACCAAAAGTGGGGGCGGATGCCCCGTCAAGCAAGGCCCTTAATCGAATTCGACGACGCCCGCCAGCCTGGACGTGTCCACCGAAGCCGCACCGCCGCCGGGGCGCTGAACGCGAATAGTAACGATTGGGAAAGATTTGCACGCGTTTTTGAGACATGTTTTATGAAAATCCCATGCGCACTGCTTAGGCAAATCTTAAGCCGAGCCCTCTATGTTCGCAAGACAAGCAATTGCGTTGCGTTGTGAGAGTCAAATGAGTGAATCGCTTCGACCGAGGGTGAAATACGTCATAGGTCCTGACGGAAGCCCGCTGACGGTCGCCGATTTGCCGCCGCCTTCGACCAAGCGGTGGGTGATCCGACGCAAAGCCGAGGTCGTGGCCGCGGTGCGCGGTGGCCTGCTTTCTCTCGAGGAAGCCTGCGCGCGTTATACGCTCACTGTCGATGAGTTCCTGAGTTGGCAAGTCTCGATCGATCAGTTTGGACTGGCGGGGTTGCGAACCACGCGTATTCAACAGTATCGTCACTGACGGCATTTCACGCAGTATCCATGAGGTTTCGACGATCGTTAATGCGAATTCAGGGCCGGCCTCCGGCCGGCCCTGATGGATGAAACGGTTGGCGCCGCTCCGCGGCCCTGTTCGTCATGGCCGGGGATAGCCCGTCGAAGGACGGGCGTACTCCCGAACGCGCTATGCCCGGCCATCCACGTCGGCCCGCCGCACCAGTGGCCCTGCCGGGTCGCGTACCACGCGTATACAGTATCGAAGCTCGACCGATCATTGCGAGCGTC
>JBAQGU010001285.1:0-4293 GCA_049287975.1 Roseiarcus sp. | reverse complement strand
GCCTTCCTGCTCAGCGACCGTTCGGCCGACACGTCTAGCGGCCAGCGGGGCCGGGCAGAGGCGGCGAGGTCGTCGACAAGGCCGCGCCGCAAGCGTTCGATACCCGCCCACGCGATCATCGCTCCATTGTCGGTGCAGAGCGCGGGCGGCGGTGCGACGAGCGGCACGCCCGCCTGTGCGCAAAAACGGGCCATTGCGTCGCGGATTTCGCCGTTCGCCGCGACGCCGCCCGAGATCACGATCGCCTGGGCAGCCCCGGCGCGTTGACGAAACAGCCGCAGTCCGACGCGCATGCGGTCCTCGATCACGTCGACGACCGCCGCCTGAAACGAGGCGCAGAGGTCGGCGATATCGCGGGGCCGCAACGGGGCGATCGACAAAGCAATCTGCCGCGTCGCCGTCTTGAGGCCGGACAAGGAAAAGTCTGCGCTCGGCCGCCCGATCATCGGTCGGGGCAGCGCGAACCGGTTGGGATCGCCCTCGCGGGCTCGCGCCTCGACGGCGGGACCGCCGGGTTGCGGAAGGCCGAGCATCTTGGCGATCTTGTCGAAGGCTTCGCCGATCGCATCGTCCATCGTCGCGCCCAGACGCTCGTAGAGGCCGACGTCCTTGACCGCCAGAATCTGGGTGTGGCCGCCGGAAGCCAACAGCAACAGGTAGGGAAACGCCAACCGCTGCACCAGCCGCGCCACCAGGGCGTGCGCCTCGAGGTGGTTGACCGCCGAGAACGGCTTGCCCGCCGCCAACGCGATTCCCTTGCCGGTCATCAGGCCGACCAACACCCCGCCGATCAGCCCGGGTCCGGCCGCGGCGGCGACTCCGTCGAGGTCGCGGGCGGCGAGCTTCGCTCGCCGCAGCGCGCGCGCAACGAGGCTATCGATGATCTCGACATGGGCTCGGGCGGCGATTTCCGGAACGACCCCGCCATAGGCGGCATGCGCGGCGATCTGGCTCATCACCTCGTCGGCGAGGATTTCGCCCGCGCCGTCGGGGCGCAGCCACACCACGGCGGCTGCGGTTTCGTCGCAGGTCGTCTCGATTCCCAAAACTCGCATCGCGCCGGCTCGGGCTCCTCTGGGGCGAAGGTCGGGGGTCCCCGATTCGTCTCTATACGCTTGGCGCGCCGCGCGACAGAGCTTATTGATGGGGAGCGAGCCGCTAGCGGCACTCTGACGCGGTCGCCGACCGCGCCGGTTCGGCTTGGTCGGCCCCGATAGAGAAAGGCGCTTCGCGCCGGCCGCGCGCGGCGAGCGAAGCTACAGCTTCCCGGAGCACGAGGATGCGCGATTGAGGCGAACGATAGCGCTGACGCGCGCGACCGAGGATGCGCATCGCAGCACGGCGCGATTGCTGGAGTTGGGCTACGCCAGCTTCGTCGCGCCAGTCACAATGGTCCTCGCGACGCAGGCAGGGATCCCACGCTGCGATTACGATGCGGTCGTCGCGACCAGCGCCAAGGCTTTCGAGCTCCTGAGCCCATACTCGCGCGACGCTATCCTCGCCCTGCCGCTGTTCGTCGTGGGCGCGCAGACCGGGCGAGCCGCCGCCGCGCGGGAACTCGAGGTCGAAGCTTCGGCGAAGGACGCCGCGGCGCTGGCCGAAAGCCTGCGCGCCCGGCTGACGCCGGCCTCTCGGGTCCTCTATCTCGCCGGCCGGGACCGAAAGAGCGATCTCGAGAGCGCGCTTGCCGCGGACGGCCATCGCGTGACGCCGATCGAGGTCTACGTCGCGAAGGCGCGCCACGCCTGGAGTTTTGGCGAAGCGCGCGCGGTGGCGAATTGCGACGCGGCGCTGCATTATTCCGCCCGGAGCGCCGAGCTCGCGCTGCGGCTCGCGGAGGGCGCGGGGATCGCGCAAAGCTTCCGCGCGCTACTCCACGTCTGCATTTCCGAGGACGTGGCCTCGCCGCTGCGCTCTAGCGGTGCAACGCGCGTCCGCTCGGCCTCGAACCCAGACGAAGACGAGCTGTTCGCCGCGCTCGCCCGGGCCTTCGGCGCGGGCGACTGAACTGGCCGCGCCATTCCCCCCGGGAAACGGCAACTGGCTACAGGCGACTCGCCTCATCGAGGTTGCGACCCCTTGTCCCCTTTGCGCCGTTTTGGCAGCGGATCGAGCAGCGCCGAGGCGACCGGTCGAGCGCCGTCACCGATGAGTTTGGTGAATCCGATTTTTCTGAGCGCCTTTGTCGCGCCAATTTTCTCGGCGACGATTTTCCTGTATGAGGGTCAGATCTGTCGCTCCGTCTCTCAAAGGAAACATTCGCCCTTGCCCCACTCGATATCCCGACGCCATAACCGTCGCGCACTCCTCGCCGCGACCGCGCTTCTTCTCGTCCTGGCCGCTCCGGCGCGCGCACGCGTCGTCGATCCCGGTTCGGGACCTTTCGAAGTCGGGCAGACGCAGACTGGCAATTATCTCGCTGCGATCATCGCCAGCGATGATCGCGACACGGCCGGCTCGGCGTTCTATTTTCGCGAGAGCTTGCGCGCCGATCCCCGCAACGTCGATCTCATCGAGCGCGCCTTCGCCGCGGCGCTGGCGGACGGCGACGGGATCAACGCGTTCGCGCTCGCCGATCGGCTGATCACCCGCGACCCCGGCAACAGCCTCGCGCGCCTCGCGCTCGCGACGCGTGCGATCTCCGAGGGTCAGTACGCCGCGGCGCGCGCGCAACTCACGACCGGAGACGCGGGCAGGGCGCACGACGTCACCACGTCGTTGCTCACGGCCTGGACCTGGGCGGGCACGGGCGATCTGCGGCGCGCGCTGGAGACCGTAGATCGAGGCAAGGACGCCAGCGTGGCGGTGTTCCGCGACTATCATGCCGGCCTGATCGCGGACGCGCTCGGCAATCCCGTCGAAGCCCAGCGCCGTTTGAAGGCGGCCTATGACGCGGACAAGAACACGTTGCGGCTCGCGGACGCGTATGGGCGATTCCTCTCACGCCACAACGACATGGAGGGCGCGAAGAAGGTTTATCAGGATTTTCTTCGCCTGATTCCCAATCATCCCGTGATCAAGGCCGCGCTCGCCGATGTCATGGCCGGCAAGCCGCTGCCGCCGACGGTGCACAACCCGAAGGAGGGCGCGGCCGAGGTGCTCTATGGGCTGGGCGGGGCCGGCACGCGGCAGGGCGATGAACTGGCCGCGTTGATCTATCTGCGCCTCGCCCTGATTTTGCGTCCCGATCACGATCTCGCGGCGGTCACCGTCGCCACTCTGTTCGAGGACATGAAGCAGGGCGAAGCGTCTATCCGCGCCTACCAGCTGGTGCCAGCTTCGTCTCCGATGCGCGAGAGCTCCGAAATCCAGGTCGCGCTCGAGTTGGACGCGATCGGCCGGACGGACGAGGCCATGAAGCGCCTGCAGGCGCTGGTCGCCGCCCATCCGCAAGAGCCGGAGGCGTGGAGCTCGCTCGGCAGCCTGCAACGCTCGGCCAAGAATTTCGATGCGGCTGCGCAATCCTACGACAAGGCGATCGAACTTGTGGGGACTCCCGACCGCAGCTATTGGACGCTGTTCTATTTCCGCGGCATCTGCTTCGAGCGTTCGAAGCAGTGGCCGAAGGCCGAGGCGGATTTCAAGAAGGCGTTGGAGCTGTTTCCCGAACAGCCGATGGTGCTCAATTATCTCGGTTATTCCTGGGTCGATAAGGGAATAAACCTCGACGAGGCCTTCAAGATGTTGCGTCGGGCCGTTGATCTCAGGCCGACCGACGGCTACATCGTCGACAGCCTGGGCTGGGCGCACTACAAACTCGGACATTATTCCGAGGCGGTGCAGGAACTTGAAAAGGCGATCGAGCTCAAGCCGGCCGATCCTGTCGTCAACGATCACCTGGGCGACGCCTACTGGCGCGTCAATCGGAAGATCGAGGCGCATTTCCAGTGGAACCATGCGCGCGACATGGATCCCGAGCCCGAGGATAAGCCCAATATACTGAAGAAGATCGAATCCGGATTGCCCGACGAACCGCCCAAGGACGCGCCGGCGACCCCGGCCGCCGAAGCCCCCGCGGCGGGGCCGGCCACGGAAGCCCCGAAGAGTGGGGGTTAGGGCGTTTCCGCCTCGCGGACCCTGTGGCGCGCGCCGGCCAAGGTCAACCTGACGCTCCACATCCTGGGGCGGCGCGCCGACGGCTATCATGAGCTCGACAGCGTCGTAGCATTCGCCGGCGCCTGCGATTGGGTGCAATTCGAGCCGGACGCGCCGCTTTTCCTCGACGTGGAGGGGCCGACCGCGCCCGCGACCGGTCCGGCGGCCGATAATCTCGTCCTTCGCGCGGCGCGTGCG
>JBAQGU010001284.1:0-5616 GCA_049287975.1 Roseiarcus sp. | reverse complement strand
CGTAACGGTTCTTTGGCAGTTCGCTGTCGCCGTTTTAGCTTGCTGCAGAATGATGGCGACCGCTTGCCGTATGGCTGGCGTCGCTGTGACATTTGGGGCCGGTTGGCCGTCAAGGAACCGCAAAGCGCCGGCCGAGGCACCGATCGGAAACGGAACAATTGCTCGACCGTCGAGCTCGCCATTCAAGGTCTTACCGTCACTGCTACTAAAAACCAACTGCCTCGCGCCGGATACCACGGCGCCGTACTCAACCGAAACTTCTGCGGCGCCGCCCGCTTGGCGCTGCAAGTTCAGTTCAAAGACCGTCGCTCCCCCGTAGGCGATTACTTGGTGAATCGTGATCGTGCCCGACTGCGCTATCGTTGTCTGGCTTGTGTAGGCCACCAACTTGGTTCCCAGGCTCCTTTGGGCGACAACGGACAAGACTTGATTTTGCCCTTCGGTGGCGATGGTGCATGTCGTTATTTCACCGGCTGGTGGAATTGGCAGGACCGGATGAACCGGAGGGATTGGTTGGGGTGGTTGGGTCGGCGCGGGCTGCCCGAGCGCTAAACTTGGGCGCATCATACCCAGGCCCGAGGCCCACCCGGCAGCCATGCTTCCGATAAGCAAGCGGCGGCGGGAAACGCCGCCTTGTGCGAGACCCCTTGTCAGCCTGTCAAACCAGTGATCCTGATCCGGACTGACCGGTCGCCCTACGATCGGCGAATGGGGTCGCGGAACTTGCGTTTCCACGCTCTGAAACTGAATAAACATGAGCGCCACCCCTGCGTCATCTCCCTGCACAATTGCTGCACGAAGCCTTTGCCGGCCGTTTCACTCTTGAACTCACATTAACAATGTAGAACCAAATCGACGCCAATACTGTCAATGATTTTTTTACGTATGTCAATTTTTTTTGCAAAAAGCTTGAGTTCAACACAACCGGACGTGCGACTTACCCGCATCCGGCTCCTGCCTCGGGTTGTCTGACGGCAAACCGCTGTTGGGGCCAAGGATGTTGGATCTTGGCTTTCGGGAGGCGGCCTGCGGCGAGCCGCTTGGTCTTGTTCCAGTCCGTCTTGTCCCGGTCGGGTGCGACGGCGGGAAGGCCGCTATTTGCTGCGCACCAATCTTTGCGCCGGTGAGCCCGGGGAACTGTATCGATTCTATATCCAGCCTTCAAGAACCTGAAGGGGGACCTGGCGATCCGCCCGATCTTCCATCACGACGAAAGCCGAATCGAAGCCCATATCTTCATCGCCTTCCTCGCCTATGCCCTGCAGGTCACGCTGACGCGCCAGCTCCACGCGCTCGCGCCGGGACTGACCGCGCGCAGCGCGCTGGAAAAGTTTGCCGCCGTCCAGATGATCGACGTCCATCTGCCGACGACCGACGGACGCGAGATCGTGCTCACCCGCTACACCCAACCCGAGCCCGAGCTGCAACTGCTGATCAACCAACTCAAGCTCACTTTGCCCTCGCAGCCGCCGCCCAAAAGCACCGCCGCGGCTCTGGCCCAAATCACTTCCCGTAGTGAAGACCTTTTGGTCTAAATCATTGATTCAACACGCGCCGCGTCGGCGTTTTTTCCCCAATCCGCGAAGACGGGTTAAGACGGCCGACGGCTCGCTGGGCATGAAGACGGCCGTGGCTGCACATTAGTCTAGCTGCACTTTTAGGGGTCAAGCCGTCGCGGGGTCCACGCCGCCGCGACGGCGTCAAGGCGCGAAATCGACCCGCGCCGGTCGCCCTGTCTTTGGACGCCGCAGAATCAGCGGACTCAGGACTTCTCCTTCGTCCCCCCTATGCCGCGCTGCAAAGTCCCTCGCATTTCGTTCACGCTCTCCGTGATCCTCCCGGCAAGGGTATTGAACGCGTCGGCATTCGTCTTTTTGACGAGTTCGGCGATTTCGTTCGTATTTTGGATCGCAGCGTCGAAAGCCTTGCGGGCGAGTTCGGACTGCTTGGCGAGGATATCCTGAGGATTGCCGCTCGGCTTGAACTCCCGCACCATCTCCACGGCGTCCCGAAACGACGCCTCGACGATTTCTTTCTGCTTGGCCGCCACGGATTTCGCGCCCTCGGACGCGATCCGAGCCGATTCACCAAGGGCCTCGAAGTTCTTGGCGTGTGTCGCCATCAGCTTCTCGATGTCGACTTTCGGCAGCCCGAGGTCGGATCCGAATTTTTTCAGCATTTCAGCAAATGTTTGCGCTTCCTGTGCCATTTGTTCCTCCCTAGTTGAGCGATGAGATAGCTGATGAGATTATGCGAGCCGTTGGACGATGATACTCAACGCTCGTCGAGAAAGCGCTGAATGATTTCCGCGGTCTCTCGCGGCTGGGTGACGAAGAACAGATGACCGTCGTCGATGACTTGCAGCCGCGCCTTGCGGATGAGTTTCGTCAGAATGCGTCCGTTGACGAGGGGCACCAGGGGGTCGTCCTTGCCCATCAATACCAGAGTCGGTTGAGGCAGCGTGTGCAACCACGGAAGGCTCGACCACCCCGTCATCGCCAACAGCTGAAACAAATAGCCGATGTCCGAAGCGCCCTTCATGTTGCGCGCGTGCGCCCCGATCAGCTCAGGATCGCGCCGGAACGCTCCGCCATAAATGTCCGCGGCGATCGAGTGCATATAGGCTTTGTCGGTATAGCGGCGCGGGCTCGCCATCTTCCACAGCACGGACGGTCTGCCCGGAACCATGATCGCGCCGGGAGAGGTCGCGGCGAGCACCAGCTTCCGGCAAATTTTGGGATATTGATGAGCGAACTGTTGCGCGGCGCCGCCGCCCCAGGAGACGCCCGCGACATCGACCGTTTGATATCCGAGTTGCTCGACGATCCCAGCGGCCCATCGCGCTATGGTCGATGGACGATAGGGAAAAGCCGGAGGCGGCGAACCTCCGACCCCTGGAATATCGAAGATGACGCATTCCCGGTCGTCCATCGCTCGCATGAACGGTTCAGCGAGTTCGAGATTCGCGCCGATGCCGTTGAACAGCAGCAGCGGCGGCCGGTCCTTGGTCCCCGGCTTGACGGCGACCCACAGTTCCTGTCTGCCCACACGCATCATGCGAGCGTTCATGTCGCTGCCTTCGGTTCGGAACCGCAGGGTCCGGTCGTGAAGGTCCTCTCGGTTCGGGTGGAGCGCGCTCATTTGTTGAAGATATACGAACCGGGCGCCGGTTCGATCGGCGGGAACTCGGTGTTGCCAGGATTGGCGGCGGCCTCGACCTTGTCGCCCGACCGCGTCGACATCCAATCGTTCCAATGGATCCACCAACTCCCGGTCTGCTTGGCCGCGGCGGACGCGAACGTTTCCGCGTCGACCGAACTCGCCGCTCCGGATACGAATGTCGCCTTGGGATTTCCCGGCGGGTTCAAGAGGCTCTGCAGATGACCGGCGTTCGACAGAACGAACGTCGTCTCTGGGCCCAAAATGCGCGCACTTTGGTACACCGACTTCCAAGGCGTGATGTGGTCGGTCAAACCGGCGACCACATACGCGGCGGGCTTCGCGCGGCGGATGTCGATCGGCGTATTCGCGATCGAGAGGGCGCCGGGATTGCGAAACGGATTCGACAGGAAAAGGTCGAGAAAGTCGGAGTGAAGCCGGGCCGGAAGCGAAGTCGTATCGCTGTTCCAAAACAGGATATCGAAAGCCGGCGGCGCGTTGCCCAACAAATAATTGTTGACCCAATAGTTCCAGATCAGATCGTTGGGCCTCATCCAGGCGAAAACCTTCGACAGTTCCTGCCCGTCGAGCACGCCGCGCAGTTTCGAGGCCTGCCTGGCCGCCTCGATCGTCTCCGGAGTGACCAACGAGCTCAGCGTCGTATCTTCCGCGGTCGATGGATCGAGAGTGCAAACCGCGAGAATCAGATTCCTGACTTTGTCCTCGCCTTTGCATGCTTGCCAAGCGGTATAAGCCGACGACGTAATTCCTCCCGAGCACGCGCCCATCAGCGAGACGTCAGGGCTCCCGGTGATTTTCGCCGCCGTATCGACGGCGGCATCCACCGAAGTGACATAAGTCTCGAGGCCCCAGTCGCGATGCTTCGCGGTCGGATTCCGCCAGCTGATGGCGAACACCTGGACGCCCTGCCGCAGCAGAAACTGGACCATGCTCTTGTCGGGCGACAAATCGAGCGAATAATACTTGTTGATCTGCGGCGGCGTGATGACTAGCGGGCGTCGCCAGACCTGCGGCGTTACCGACCGGTATTGGATCAGCTCGAAGACCTCGTCGCGAAAAACCACCGAGCCCGGCGTCGCGGCGAGGTTCTTGCCGACCACGAACGGCTTGGCGTCGACCTGCGACGGCATACCGCCGTTCTTGACCAGGTCTTCGACGTAGTTCTTGAGTCCGGACCAGAGGCTCTGGCCGCCGCTATCCACCAACTTCTTCAGTGCGGCCGGATTGGAGATCAGTCCGTTCGTCGGAGCGAGGGCGTCGACGAAAATCTGCGTAATCAATTTCGCCCGAGCCTTGTCCTGATCGCCGAGCTCGACTTTGTCGACAAAGCCATTCAGGGCTTCGCCCCAAACCAGATAGCTCTGCAACAGCCGCTGGTGGACGCCGCTGGTTTTCCACGCCGGGTCGTTGAACCGTTTGTCGCCGGCCTCGGGCGCACGGGGAGCCTCCCCTCCGGCGACCTTTCCCATTTCGCCGAGGAAAGACCACCATTGCTTCGCGGCGATCTCCGGCTGGCTGATAGCCGCCTTGAACACGGTTTGCGTAGCGTCGACGAAGTCCTTGCCGCGCAGGCTGACCAGCGGATTGAGCGCAAGCGTGGACCTCGCCGCCTCGTCTGCGATCGCCTCCGGGATTTCCGGGGTCTCTTGCGACGGTTTTGTCATCGCGCTTCTCCGCTAGTTCGCTTTCCTGGCTGGAATCAGCAACGCGAGGGCCTCCGCGATCAGCGCCGGCTTTTCGCTGTTTTCGATCTCCAGCACGTTGTTCGTCTTGAGCACGACATTGCCTTCGCTCTTCTCGTCGACGCTGACGAGCGAGACTCTGAGCCGGACGCGCGAGCCGGCGGGAACCGGAGCGAGAAAGCGAACCTTGTCGAGCCCGTAATTGAACCCGGCGGCGGCGTCGGACGGCACGACGCCGATCTCCTGCGACAAGGACCCGATCAGCGACAAGGTCAGATAGCCGTGCGCTATCGCCGCCCGGTACGGGCTCTCCCGCTTGGCGCGTTCGGGATCGACGTGAATCCATTGATGGTCGCCGGTGCACTCGGCAAATTGGTTGATCCGCGCCTGATCCACCAGGTTCCAATCGGACACGCCGAGTTCACGGCCGACATGTTCCTTCAAGTTTGCCATCGTCAGTTTGCTCACGGCGACGTTCCTTCGAAGCGATTTGCGACTCATAGTCGGCCTCGAGATGGCCGATGCCGGCTAGTCGTCCGGCGCATAGCGCAACCGCAACGCCTTCTTGTCCAGCTTGCCCACGCTCGTCCGGTCGAGGTGGTCGACGAAGAGAATGGTTCGCGGCACGCCATATTTCGAAATGACGCCCTTGTCCGCAAATGCGCCGACGTGCGCCTTGATCGCATTTTCGTCGGGCGTGTGGGTCGCCTGATTGTCGCGAACGATCAGGGCCATCGGACGTTCGCCCCATTTC
>JBAQGU010001283.1:0-6937 GCA_049287975.1 Roseiarcus sp. | reverse complement strand
GAATTTAATTCGTGGCAACAGGGAATTAATTCGACCCAACAGGGAATCGGCGCGAATCGATTTTCGCTCGACGGCTCGAATGATTCCATCACGTGTCAACCCGCGAAAGCGGCTTTCGCGGACATGACACTGACGTTTTTGAGTCATCTCCATTTTGAACGACTCACGCGACTAGCGGTCAAAGTCTGACACTTAGCGCCGTCCGCCACGTAATTGCTCACGGCCGACGCCAAGCCTTTTGTTTCGCGCCCAGTCCGCGAGCGCAGATGCGCTCGCCTCATCCGGCGGCCGCACGCTCTACGGCGGCAACGTCCAGCTTGACCATCTTGGTCATGGCGGCAAAGACTCGCGCCGTTCGGGTCCGGATCGGCCAGTAGACGCGGCAGAATCTCGGGCACGATTTGCCAAGGCACGCCCCACTTGTCGCGCAGCCAGCCACACATGATTTCCGAGCCTCCATCGGCGGTGAGCGCTGTCCACAGCCGATCTACCTCCGCCTGGTCGGCGCACTCCACCGAGATTGAGGCCGCGGTCCCGTAACTCGCCGACGTCCCGCCGTTCAAGGCTCGAAAGCTCTGACCCCCGAGGGTGAAGATCACCATGATCACGGCGCCCGCTTCGCCGCCTGGCCAAGTCCCAGGCGAGCGCAGGATGTGGATGATTTCGGAGCCGGGAACCAGCGAGACATAGAAGCGGACGGCCGCCTCCGCATCCTTTGCAAACCAGAGGCATGTGCTGATTTTCGACATCGGGACGCATCCTTTTTCCATCCGAGGCCACTCGAAGTGGGCAGACCACTAGCGGATCAACCAGGGCAAAATAAGGGGAACCATGATCGGCGTTGCGACGGCGTTCAGTCCCATCGCAATCCCCGCGAAAGCGCCCGCGAGGGGATCGACAGTGAACGCGCGCGGTCCCGATCCCGTGGCTGGCGATGCCCGCCGCGAAGCCGCGCGCGGCGAAGTCGCGGATGCGGAGCGCGTTCATCATCGGCGTCACCACGATAGCGCCGATTACGCCGGTCAGTATCACCAGCGCCGCCGTCAGCGACGGCAAGCCGCCCGCTCGCTCGGAGACCGCCATCGCGACGGCGGCGGTAACGGATTTGGGCGCCAGCGAGATGAGCACGACGCGCGGAGCGCCCAAGGCGGCGGCGATAACGACCGCGGAGACGATCGCGACGAGGGCGCCGACGACGAGCGCCGCCGCCATCGGCAGCAGATTCTCCCGCACCAGCGCGAGATTGCGATAGAGCGGCACGGCGAGCGCGACTGTCGCAGGCCCGAGCAGGAAATGCACGAACTGCGCGCCGTTGAAATAGGTCTGGTAGTCGGTCGCGGAGATCTTCAGCAGCACCGCCACGAGCGCGACCGAGATCAGAACGGTGTTGGCGAGCGGATGACGGCCCACGGCCCGCGCGAGCGCGTCGGCGATCAGATACGCGCCGAGCGTCGCTGTCAGCCAGAACAGTGGCGCCGTCTGCAGATAGACCCAGAGGCGGAAAGGGTTCACGCCGCGAGCCTCCGCTTGACGAGGAGGAAGATGCCCACCGTCGCCAGCAGCGTCGCGATTGTCGAGACGACGACCGAGGCCGCCAGCGCGACCCAGTGCTCGCTCAAGAGCCCGAGGTATTGCACGACGCCGACGCCCGCTGGCACGAACAGCAGCGACAGCGAGCCGAGCAGGCCGGTCGCCGCGCGCCCGACGTCGCTGTTGGCGATTTCGTCGTCGCTCATCGGTCGCCAGCGGGTCCATGCGGCCAATCCCAGCGTCAGCAACGCCAGTCCGATTACCGGCCCCGGCGCAGGCAGCCCGAAACCGCGCGCAAGAACCTCGCTGACGAGCTGGCATGCGAGCAGGAGAAAAAAGCCGCGGATCATGCGCGAGCTTCGCCGCCACGCGGGGAAAGGTCAATGCGCGGCGCTTAGGGGCGCTAGGCGCAGAGCGCCTCACCCGCTCGCGATGATCGCCTTCAAGAACTCCCGGCGCCGCGCGCTGGGTCTCTAGGCCGGGCACACGGAGACGTCGCGTCGAAAAATCACGAAAGCCTCTCTTGGGATGGAGGGGAGGGAAGCGCTAGGGAAGCACCGTCGACGCTCGACTTAGGCAAAGGGATATGCTAGGAATATCGCAGCAATCGATCGGAGAGACTGCGTCATGACCCGCGTGACCCTAGGCCGTTGGGGAAGGAGCCTCGCCGTTCGCTTGCCCGCGGAGGTCGCCGAGGCGACAGGCTTTGGGGTTGGCCAGAAGATCGAGATTATCGGCCGGCGCGGCGAAATCATCATCCGCCGGGCGCCGTCGAGCGCGCTGGAGAAGATGTTCGCCGGCAAGACCACGGAAGAATGGCGCGAACTCTACGCCGGAACGGACGTGTGGGGTCCGGACGCGGGCCGCGAAGTCGTCGAGGAATGAGTCAAGCGCCCTATTGGCCTGACGCCGGCGATCTCGTGTGGACCGATTTCGACCCCACGCTCGGCCGCGAACAGGCGGGACGGCGGCCTGCGCTGGTGGTTTCGCCTGCCGAGTTCGCGCGCAACACCGGTTTCGTGATCCTGTGCCCCATCACGAGCAAAGTCCGCCCGTTCCCGACGAGTGTCGTTCTCCCTGACAGCTCGCTGATCAAGGGCGAAATTCTGCTGAGCCACATCCGCAGCGTCGACATGCGCGCGCGGACGATTCGCTCCGCCGGACACAGGATTTCCGAACCGACCGCGCAGGCGGTCCGCGAGAAATTGGAGGCGCTCATTGTGGTTTGAAGTCGCACGAGCGAGCCTGAAGCGAAGCCTAGCGGCCAATCACCGGACCCTTCTGACTCGGCCCGCGAACGGCGGCGGCGTTGTTCCCGCCGGCCCAGCCATGCGGGAGAGGGGCCTTACAGATACCGCTCGCCGACTTCGCCTGCGAAGCGGCTGGGGTCGCCCTCCCAGACGATCCGGCCGTGTTCGAGGACGTAGACGCGATCGGCGTGGGGCAGGGCGAACGTCACGTTCTGCTCGCCGAGCAGAACCGTGATCGGCGTCGTCCGGCGAAGCCGCTCGAGGGCCTTTGAAATCTGCTCCATGATGACGGGCGCGAGGCCGAGGGTCGGCTCGTCGAGGATCAGCAAGTCGGGCTTCATCATCAAGGCGCGAGCGATCGTCAGCATTTGCTGCTCTCCGCCGGAGAGAGTGCCGGCGGTCTGTTTCGCCCTCGCGTCGAGGATCGGGAACAGGTCGAACAGCCAGCGCGTGCGTTCGACTCTGTCCTTTTCTTCAAGGCGGCCGCCGCCCATTTCGAGATTCTCGCGAACCGTCATCTCGGTGAACAGCTCGCGCCCTTCCGGCGACTGGACGATGCCCTCGCGCGCGATCGAGGCGGCCGTCCTTCCGCGCAGCGATCGTCCCTGCCGCCTGATATCGCCGGCGTAAGGCGCAAGGCCCGAGACTGCGTTGAACAGGGTCGTCTTCCCCGCCCCGTTCAGCCCCACGATCGAAACGAATTCGCCCTCGTGGACGTGGATCGAGACGTTCTCCAGCGCCTGCGCCTTGCCATAAAATACGTTCAGGTTCTGAACTTCGAGGAACGGCTGCTGGACATCGCGAAAAGTGGATTCGGGGCGCGCCGCGGTCTCCAGAGCGCCGCCGAGATAAACCCGGCGCACGGTTTCGTCTTTCATGACCTCCTGGACGGAACCTTCGGCGATGCGCTCCCCGACGTACATCGCGTAAATGCGGTCGACCAGCGCCGCGACGCTCCTGACGTTGTGATCGACGATCAGCACGGCTCGTCCGTCGCCGCGCATTTCGGCGATCAGCTTGGCGAAAGCGGCTGTCTCTCGGGCCGTCAGGCCGGCGAACGGTTCGTCCACCAGCACCACTTTGGGATCGCGCGCAATCGCTTTGGCGATCTCGATTCTGCGTAGATCGGCGAACGGCAGGCTCGACGGCCGCCGATCGAGCACCCCGCCCAAGCCGACGCGCTCGGCGATTTTTTGCGCTCGCGCCACGACCGCTTCGTCGGGAAAGAAATCCAGCAGCTTGTCGGGCAGGAGCCCGAGAATGATGTTCTCGAGAACCGTCTGCCGATGCAGCGGACGCGAATGCTGGAACACCATGCCTACGCCGAGCCGCGCGATTCTGTGCGGCGGCCAGCCGGCGACCTCGACGCCGTCGATGCGCACCGACCCGCCGTCCGGCCGCTCGACGCCGAGTATCGATTTCATCACCGTCGACTTGCCCGACCCGTTCGGCCCGATCAGACCGAGAATTTCGCCAGCCTTCACGCAAAAGCCGACGTCCTTTACCGCGGTAAGCCCGCCGAAGCGCTTGTTGAGGCCCTCGACCTCCAGGCGTGCGTGAGCGCTCACGTCGCTTCCCTCACGCCCTTGACCATGCCGAGCAAACCGCCGGGGAAAACCAGCACCACTGCGAGCGCGATCGCGGAGACGATGAAGGTGGCGAGATCGCCCAGCGGACGCAGCGCCTCGCCCATCGCGATCAGGAACACTGCGCCGAGCACCGCGCCGAGAATCGTGCGCCGTCCGCCGAGCACGGCGCCGATGATCACCTGCACCCCGACGGTCACGTCGATGAAGGTTCCGACCGAGGCCGTGCCGAGATAGAAGACCATCAGCGCGCCCGCGAGCCCTGAAAACAGCGCGCTGACGATGAAGGCGGCGAGCTTGTGCTTGGTCACGTTGAAGCCGAGCGCGCCGGCCTGCAGGGGATCCTGACCGCTCGCCTGTAGAATCAGCCCGACCGGCGAACGCGACAGGCCATACAGAATCGCCCCGCTGACAGCCATGAAGCCGAGAGCAATCCAGTAGTTCACCTTATCGTCGATCGAGATGACGTCGGGGACCGTCAGGCCGATCTCGCCGCCCGTCAATCCCGCCGCGACGACGACGAAGTTCTGCAGCATCAGAACCGCGACCAAGGTGGTGAGGCCGAAGTAGGGACCGCGCACCCGGAGCGCCGGCAACGCCAACACGACGCCGCCCGTGACCGCCGCGAACACGCCCGCCGCCACGCAGACGAAAATCGGCGGCTGATACAGGTTGTCGAGGATGCCGGCGGTGTAGGCGCCGAGCCCGATCAGGAAAGTCGGACCGAAATTCACTTCATTGGCGAAGCCGAACAACAGGTCCCAGGCCATCGAGAACACGCCGAAATAATAGGCGACGGTGAGCAGCCCGAGAATGTACCCTGACACGTACAGCGGCAGTATCGAGGCCACGAGCACGACGATCAGGCTGATCCACACGGGCGGTGAGCGGAGAATGCGGAGGAGCATGGGACTAGCTCCCGAGACAGGCGGTGCACTTCCCTTCCCCCCTTGCGGGGGAAGGTGGCGCGAAGCGCCGGATGAGGGGTCGCGCCGCAAGGCGCTTACGCGCCGACCCCTCACCCCAGCCCTCTCCCGCAAGGGGAGAGGGGGCGCCGCGCGCCAGATGCCGCACTATCGCCTCCCCAACAGGCCGCGGGGGCGCACGTACATCACGACGACCAGCAGCAGAAGCGCCGGGATGGCTCGGTAGGCCGGCGAAACGAGATAGGCGGTGAGGGTTTCGAGATAGCCGACGACGTAGGCCGCGATCAGCGAACCGGAGACGCTACCGAGGCCGCCGAGAACCACGATCGAGAATGCGCTCGCGGTCAACGGTCCGGCGCTGTAGGAGGAAACCCCGAGGAACATGCCGAGCAGCACGCCGGCGATCCCGGCCAACGCCCCATAGATCGCCCAGACCGCGACATAGACGGTCGACAGTTCGATCCCGAGCAGGGTGACGCCGCGGGGGTTCATGGAAGCGGCGAGCACCGCCTTGCCAGCGCGCGTGCGGTTCACGAAGAACCAGAGCGCGCCGATCGTCAGCCAGCAGACGACGGCCGTGAAGACTTCGTTCGCGGGCGTACGGACCCCCAGGATCGACACCACGCCCTCCACGATCGGCAACACCGTCTTGGCATTGTTCGTATAGAGATAGGCGATCGCTTCCTGGATCATGATGCCCCAGAGCAGAGTCGCGGTGAGGATGAAAATCTCTTTTTCCTCCTCGCGTATCTTCCGCGAGTTCTGCAGACGCCTGACGATCAGGAAGTAGGTCGTGAGCGAGAGCAATAGGCCGACCACAATCCCAAAGATGGCGCCTGTATAGCTCCCGACCCCGAAGCTTCCCGAGGCCGCCCAGGCCGCGACCGCCGCTGCGACCATGATCGCGCCGTGCGAAAGGTTGAGAACGCCGGTGACGCCGAAGATCAGAGTGAAGCCCGTCGCGCCCAGCGCGTAGAGCGAAGAGATCGCGAAGCCGTCGATCAGTATCTGCCAAAACAGCATCTATCCGGCTCCGGCGCCAGCAGCCGTAGCCGCCCCCGCGCCGTCATGACCGTCCCCGGACTTGATCCGGGGATTGTCCCGGTCATCCACGTCGTCGAGCCGGTGGCGACTATCGGGTTGGCCGGAAACCGAACCGCGTGGATGGCCGGGCATAGGGCGTTCGGAAGAACGCCGGTCCTTCGACGGGCTATGCCGGCCATGACGGAAACCGCAGCTATTCCCCTCGCGGCTCAATTACCGGCGGTCCCGACCTTGACGAAAGAGGGGAACCTCAGCTTGCCCTTGGCGAGATCCGCCGGCCACAGATTGACCTGCACGCCGTTCTGCCATTGCAGCATCAACCCGGTGATGAAGCCCGCGCCAGTCCTGAGGCCGTGGACGTGGGGGTCGGCCTGCGGCAGAAACTCGACCCTGCCGATCGTCCCGACGTAGTCGGTCTTCTCTAGCGCGGCGACGAGCTTGTCGCTGTCGGTCGATCCCGCGCGATGGATCGCATCGGCAATGATGTAAACATCGTCATAAGCGGTGTAGCCACAATAGGACGGCGTGTTTCCGTACTTCTTCACGAAGGCTTCGACGAACGGCAGCGTCTTCGGCGTCACCGCGACGTCCGGGCCCGAGA
>JBAQGU010001282.1:0-4112 GCA_049287975.1 Roseiarcus sp. | reverse complement strand
ACGCCGGTGCGCGAGGCGCTTTCGCGGCTCGCCGCGCGCGGCCTCGTCGACGCGATCGGCCAGCGCGGATTTCGCGTCAAGGCGATTTCGCGCGAGGATCTCGCGGACATCATCCGCATTCGCACTTTGGTCGAGCGGGAGGCGCTGCGCCTGAGCCTGGAAGCGGGCGACGGCGCCTGGGAAGGGGAGATCGTCGCCACGCTGCACCGGCTGAAGCGCTATATCCGCGCGAACCCGCGCGGCTTCGGCGAGGGCGAACCGGAATTCGATGCGCTGCACAAGAGCTTCCATACCGCGCTGATCGCGGCCTGCGGCTCGCCGCGGCTGCTCGCCGCCCATTCCGACCTCTACGACCAGACCTATCGCTATCGCCGGCTGATGATGGCGAAGTTCGACGATCCCGAGGAGTTCGTGCGCGCCCACGAGAGTCTCGCGCAATTGACGATCGATCGGGCGCGGTCGGCAGCCTCAGCGGCGCTCGAAGCCCATATCGCGTCGACGCTGATTCTCGTCTACCCCGAAACTTCAGGGATCGCTGTGTGATGCGTGACGTTGTGCGCTTTCCCCTGATCTCGTTCCGCGAAGTCGACCTCGCCTTCGGCGATCATCTCGTGCTCGGAAAACTCTCGTTCGAGATCCAGCGCGGCGAGATCGTCTGCGTCGTCGGTCCCTCGGGCTGCGGCAAGACGACGGCGCTCAGGGTCGCCGCCGGTCTGATCGCGCCG
This sequence comes from Roseiarcus sp., assembly GCA_049287975.1. Lineage (GTDB taxonomy): Bacteria > Pseudomonadota > Alphaproteobacteria > Rhizobiales > Beijerinckiaceae > Roseiarcus. The sequence goes on along the minus strand of JBAQGU010001282.1, from coordinate 3,387 downwards.
ACGCGCGGCGAGGTTGCCTTCTCCGGCGCGCCGGTGCGCGGCCCGCGGCGCGACGTCGCGATCGTCTTCCAGGACTATTCCAAGGCGCTGCTGCCGTGGCGCACCGCCGGCGGCAACGTCTCGCTCGCGCTCGAGGCGATGGGAACTGCGCGTGGGGAACGCGCCGGCCGCATCGCAGCGCTGCTGGCGCGCGTCGGCCTGCCCGGCTCCGCCGACAAATACCCCTCGCAAATGTCGGGCGGAATGCAGCAACGGCTGCAAATCGCGCGCTGCCTCGCGCAGGAGCCCGCCGCGCTGATGATGGACGAACCGTTCGGCGCGCTCGACGCGATGACCCGCCAAGGCCTGCAAGACGAGATGCTCGAAATCGCCGCGAGTTCCGAAGCGACGATCTTCTTCGTCACCCACGACCTCGAGGAGGCGATCTATCTCGGCGACCGCGTGATCGGCATGCTGCCGCACCCCGGGCGCATCGGCATCGAGCTGAAAATCGACCTGCCGCGCCCGCGCGATCAGGTCGCGACCCGCGAGAGCGCGGAGTTTCTGCGTCTGCGGCGCGCGTTGTACGACTTCATTCATACAGCGGAGAAGGGAGGCAAGACGTGATGGGGCCTCGCTCCGCGCGCCTCCCCGTTCCTACGGGGAGGGGAATGGCGCTCCCATGAAAGCCGCCAAAGCGCTCGCCCTGCCGGTCGCCTTGCTCATCCTCGCCGAGATCGGGGCGCGGCTCGGCGGACCCAGCGATTCCATCGCGCCGCCCTCGGCCGCGGCGCTCGCGCTGGTGGAGGCGCTCGGCGACGGCTCGCTGCTCGAGGCGACGCGCGATACGCTGCTGAGCGCGTTCGGCGGCCTCGCGATCGGCGCCGGGCTCGGCCTGGCGCTCGGGATCCTGCTCGGCAGCCTGCGCACGCTCGATCGGCTGATGGAGCTGACGATCGAGCTGCTGCGGCCGATCCCTTCGGTCGCGGTGATTCCGGTTGCGCTGGTGGCGCTGGGTTTCGGCTACCGGCTCGAGATCGCGATCGTGTCGTTCGCATGCCTGTGGCCGCTGCTGATCCTCACGCGTGCGGCGGTTTCCGGCGTCGAGCCCCGATTGATCGAAGTCGCGCGCGCGCTCCGGCTTTCGCCTTGGGCGCGCATCGTCAAGATCGTGGCGCCGGCGTCCTTGCCGCGCATTTTCGTCGCATTCCGGCTCGCGGCGGGCATTTCGCTGATCGTGGCCGTCACCGTCGAGATCGCGGTCAATCCGATCGGCCTCGGCTATGGCGTGATGACCGCGGGCCAGGCTCTGCGGCCCGAACTGATGCTCGCCTACCTCTTCTGGATCGGCCTCGTCGGTTATGGCCTCAACGCTGTATTGGTGCTCGCGCAAGGCCGGCTGTTCGGCCGCGCGGCACGACTGGAGGCGCCGCGATGACCGCGTTGTTGTGGCGCTTGGCCGGCCTCGCCGTCGTCGCCGCCTTGATCGCCGGATGGAGCGAGGTCGCGGCGCTGAAATGGGTCTCGCCGGTCTTCCTGCCGTCGCCGGAGCGCGCTTGGACCGCGCTCGTGCATGGCCTCGCGCACTCGGACCTCGGCGTCAAGCTTTCGGGCACGATCGAGCACATGCTGGCCGGCTGGCTGATCGCCTCGACCCTCGGGATCGCGCTCGGCGCACTGATCGGCTCATCGGCGCTGGCGCGGACCTACGTCGGGCCAACGCTGGAATTCCTGCGGCCCCTGCCCGCTTCGGCCGTCATTCCCGTGGCGATCGCGATCTTCGGCTTCACCCCCGCGATGGCGCTCGGCGTGATCGGCTTCGGCGCGATCTGGCCGATGCTGCTCTCGACCATGCACGGCTTCGCCGCGGTCGAGCCGCGCCTCGGCGAAGTCGCCCGCGCGCTACGCCTCTCACGCTGGCAGGCCGTATGGAAGATCTCGCTGCCCTCGGCCGCGCCGGACATTCTTGCCGGCCTGCGGCTGGGGCTGACGGTCTCGCTGATCCTCGCGGTCGTCTGCGAAATGATCGCCGGCCTCGACGGCCTCGGCCAATGGGTGCTGCTCGCCGCGCGCTCGTACAAATCGGCGGACTTGTTCGCGGGGGTGATGCTGCTGGGCGCGATCGGGCTCGTCGCGAATTCCGCGCTGTCGCTAGCGGAGGGGCGGTTGCTGAGGTGGCGGGCGCGGGAGGGGTGAAGGTGTGATCAGGCGCCCGGTTCGCCCTTCGGAGGAGGAAGGTCTCTCCGTGGGTATGTTCGGGCGTTTGCCGCAACGCGCCTTCTGCTGGCCGAAAGTGTTCTCTGTAGCGTTGGGCGGCGGAGCGCAGGCGCCGATTTCAGTTCTGCATCGAGCGGTTTCAAACCGTTAGGCGCCTTTTTCTGCAACTTTCCCAAAATTTACAACTCCGCGACGGAAACAACATTTTTGAGACTTGGAATCCAACTCGGGCTCAAAAGACCGCGCCCGCCCGGGGATCGGGAGACCAGCCGGAAAAACGAAAAAACAACATAGTCACTTGTTGTGTTTATCCAAAGGAAAATTCGACGAAAAATCGACGCCCATTTCCGGGAAAATCGCGCCCGAGGGCCCGCCATCCTGCGAAACACCGGCCGCCCCCTTCCGCCGGCCAGGTGGGCGTCCGCTCGGCCTTGTGGGCGGCGTTGGCGATGGCTCGGGCTCGGGCTCGGATAGCCGTGGGTTGCCGAGGGCCGTCCCACGGACTTGGGGGCGGCGTGCCGGTGGAGCATGAACGGCTCAACATTGCCCCAGCTCAGCGACGAGGAACGGGACGTTGTGAGCCATCGGGCCGGAAACGAAAAAGGGGGAATGCGATTAGCTAATTCCAACGGCTTTCCGTGTTGAATGCGTCTTGGTCCGCTACCGAAGAATGCTTCGCGTGAGTGTCGAACCATCCAGGTATTCGTCTGCGAAGTATTATGCTCAAGACTTTCCTCACGACCTTTAATAAGAAATATTTCTGCGCCCACCCATAATCGCCAAAAATTTTGTAGCCCAAAAACTTCATTTTATACTCCATCTGTAATTTGGCCGCTGTTTTCCATTGAGAGGAAAGTTCTTCCCCAAATAATCCAGACGAGCCCTCCTTGAACACGTGTTTGAAATAGCGCCCCTCTCTCGCGGGAAACGGAACAACCTGTCTTTCTACCTTCGCCTGTTGGACCGCTTGAAAGCGGTCATAACCAAGTTCAGATAGTAAGGACAACTCATCGACAAGCCTATCGAACTGTTGCTTTTCACTCTCAATTGAGACATATGCTGGCCTACCTTCGATAGATCTCAAAGCCTTCAAACACGCAACATCCATCCCTTCAAGGTCAATCTTAAGATAGTACGGAACGCCATATTTCTTGAGGCATTCGACAAAATCGATGGTCGGAACCTTAATGA
>JBAQGU010001281.1:0-6095 GCA_049287975.1 Roseiarcus sp. | reverse complement strand
CGGCTGAGCAGACTCCTGCGAAAACTTCGCCGCCCGGCGCGCCGCCTGCCGCCACCGGCGCTCCCTCGTTGGCTCGACACACTTCGCCGCCCGGCGCCAAAGAGTATATCGTTTCGCCGGCCGATGGGGATTACGTCCCGAAGACGTTTACGATCAGATTCGGCCTCGTCAATATGGGTCTCGCGCCCGCTGGGGTCGAAAAGGCAAATTTTGGCCATCATCATCTTCTGATAGACGCGCCGCTGCCCGCTCTGGACCAGCCGATTCCGAACGACGAAAATCATCTGCACTTCGGCGCCGGTCAGACCGAGGCGACGATTACGCTGACGCCAGGTCGGCATACACTGCAACTGTTGCTCGGCGACGCCCAGCACGTTCCCCATGACCCGCCCGTCTACTCCCAACCGATCACGGTTTTCGTTCCGACGCACTGGTGGACGGTCGCTCCATAATTGTCGGAAGAAAAGGAACAGTCGCGCGGCGTTACGGATCTGATTTGGTGGCCGCTCGGCCAGCCGTAGTTTTTTTAATGCATTCGCTGCGGTCATATGTTGTAGTCGGGTCAGAAGCCCTGCATCCGTCTTTGTCGTCCGCGGCGGCGCCAAATGAGGATATACGGCCAAATTGTGAGGGAGGGGATATCCCTGTGAGGACGTTCACGGCAACGATAGTCGGCTTGCTCTTGAGCCTGGCGCTCTCGACCGCGTTCGCCCAGACGGCGGCGACCGGCGGACCTACGCCTTCGCCGCCAGGGGCCTCGGCTTATTTCGTCGACCTGAAAGATGGCGCGACGATCGGGCCGACCACGACCATCCATTTCGGTCTGCATGGGATGGGCGTGGCGCCCGCCGGTTCCGACAAAGCGAATTCCGGCCATCATCATCTTCTGATCGACACGGATCTGCCTCCGCTCGATCAGCCGATCCCGAACGATGAAAACCATATGCATTTTGGGGCCGGGCAGACCGAAGTCGACTTGACGCTCGCGCCTGGACCGCACACGCTACAGCTTCTGCTGGGCGACAAGAACCATATTCCGCACTCGCCCCCTGTGATGTCGCCACGCATCCATGTGACCGTCGCCGCCGTGGCTCCCGCCCCGCCGCCTGCCGCCGCCGTTGCGCCCTCGTCGGGTCGACATACTTCGCCGCCCGGCGCCAGAGTGTATATCGTTTCGCCGGCCGATGGGGATTACATCCCGAAGACGGTGACGGTCAGATTCGGCCTCGTCAACATGGGCATCGCGCCCGCAGGGGTCGAAAAGGCAAATTCTGGCCATCATCATCTGCTGATAGATACGCCATTGCCCCCTCTGGACCAACCGATTCCGAACGACGAAAATCATCTGCACTTCGGCGCCGGTCAGACCGAGGCGACGATTACGCTGACGCCGGGTCGCCATACACTGCAACTATTGCTCGGCGACGCCCAGCACGTTCCGCATGATCCGCCTGTCTACTCCAAACCGATCACGGTTATCGTCGGCGTGCGCCCCGCAGTTTACAAGCCCCATCGCCGTTATTATCGGCCGCCGCCGCCTCCTCCGAACCGGTGGGCGCCTAGACATTGAATTAAGACGAAGCGACGACACGTTCGCGTCGCTGCGCTCCGTTGAACCTCCCGACCTCGGTGCGGTATGGGACTTATTGCCGAACTACTCGAGGCACGAAGAGGCGCGCCTCACCCGCCGGTCACGCTCATGTGGCGGCCGGTCGAGGCGTGGCTGCCGGTGCGTTCGATCAGGAAGTCGTGGCCCTTGGGCTTGCGCAGGATCGCGCTGCGGATCGCCGATTCCAGCGGGGAGTCGGATTGGGAGCGGCGCAGCGGTTCGCGCAGGTCGGCGGCGTCGTCCTGCCCGAGGCACATGTAGAGCGTGCCCGTGCAGGTCACGCGCACGCGGTTGCAGCTTTCGCAGAAATTGTGGGTCAGCGGCGTAATGAAGCCGAGCCGGCCGCCGGTCTCCTGCACGTCGAAATAGCGCGCGGGGCCGCCGGTGGCCCACAGCGACGGGACCAGCGTGAATCGGTCCTGCAACGCAGCGCGCAGTTCAGTCAGCGGCAGGTATTGATCGAACCGCTCTTTCTCGATCGCGCCTAGCGGCATGACCTCGATGAAGGTCAGGTCGTAGCCGCGCCCGTGCGCCCATTCGATCAGCGAGACCGCCTCGCCGTCGTTGAAGCCCTTCAGCGCGACGGTATTGATCTTGACCGCGAGGCCGGCCCGATCCGCGGCGTCAAGGCCGGCTAGCACCTTGTCGAGGTCCCCCCAGCGCGTCACCGCGCGAAACTTGGCCGGGTCCAGCGTGTCCAGCGAAACGTTGACCCGGCGGACCCCGCAATCGGCGAGCTCCGCCGCGTAGCGCGCGAGCTGCGAGCCGTTCGTCGTCAGCGTCAGATCGTCGAGGGCGCCGCTTTCGAGATGACGCGAAAGCGAGCGGAACAGCTTCAGGATGTCCCGCCGCACCAGCGGCTCGCCGCCGGTGACGCGCAGCTTGCGGGTGCCGAGCCGAACGAACGCCGTGCAGAGCCGGTCCAGCTCCTCCAGCGACAGGACGTCCCGCTTGGGCAGGAAGTTCATGTCCTCGGACATGCAGTAGACGCAACGAAAATCGCAGCGGTCCGTGACCGATACGCGAACATAGGTGATCGCGCGGCCGAAGGGATCGACGAGCGGCGGCGACTGGGCACGGGCGTGCGCGTTCATGGCGCCAATCTAGTCGCGCGACCGCGTAAAATAAAGGCGCCCGGGGCTGGTCCGCGCAGATATAGTCACGATCGCTGAGCGGGGCCGTCTTGGAGCGCCTCGCTCCGTCGATCCAGCCAAACCGACGCGGTCAGCGACAGTCGGCGACCGCGTCTGCAAACTCGGGGGCCCCAACGGGCGGTTCAGCGCAGCACGACGACCTTGGCGCCGACGCGGGCCCGCTCGTAGAGATCGGTCACGTCTTGGTTTGTCATTCGGATGCATCCGGAGGAGACCGCCTGGCCGATCGTGTCCGGCTCGTTGGAGCCATGGATGCGATAGAGCGTGCCGGCCAGGTACATCGCGCGGGCGCCGAGCGGGTTGTCGATGCCCCCGGACATATGGCGCGGCAGATCGGGACGGCGCCTCAGCATCTGCGCCGGCGGCGTCCAGTCGGGCCACTCCCGCTTGTTGGCGATCCGGGTCACCCCCGCCCAGGTGAAGCCGGGGCGGCCTACGCCGACGCCGTATTTGAGCGCTTGATGGCTGGGCAGTATGAGATAGAGCCGCCGCTCGCTGGTGTTGATGATGATGGTGCCGGGTGCGTACGGCCCGTCGTAAGGGATCGTCTCCCGCGGGATCGGCGAGACGAGCGGGCGCGCGTCATCCGTACCCGGCGTCGATAGCGATGCGTACATCGGACTGGCGACCGCGGCCGGAGCCGTCGCAAACATAAGGCCGACGATCAAGCCGGCCGTCAGATATACGATACCGCGCATCACTTTACTCCCCTGCTTTCGGAAACGCCACGCGCCCACCCTCTCGGGACGAGAGGCCCGTCGAATAGGCTACCGAATTTAATAAAGAAACCCGTTACGTACGCAATGGTTCCCTTCGCTTCCGCACCGCCGAGCAACGGATTGGTCGAAAATGTGGCCGCGGCGCCACAGTCGCGCTACTTTTCTCCCGCTTGCGGGAGAAGGTGGCTAGGACGTCGAAAGATGCCCGACTTAGTTCTATTGAGTCAGTAATTTTTCCAGATTCGCTCGGTGCTGATTTTTGATACTCTAGTGATTCGTTTTATCGGATCACGGCGGCGAGGATGGATGACGAGGCGCGAGCGAAGCGCGTTTTGTCGAGTATATCGAGAGTTTGGCGCAGGTGCTCGGCTACGTGGACCGGGCGGGACCTCTGAAGGATGCACGGGATTGCTGATGCCGGGCGAACGCAAAGCGTGGAGCCGATCGCGTCGGTGGTAGCTCCGTCGCGCGTCTCGGCGGAACATCAGTCGAGCCCATCTTACGCTCGTTGGCGCCGAACTTCAGCCCGGGCGTCCCGCCCGGGACCAGGAACGTCGAGACACGAGGGCCCGGCTTCGCCGGTGCGCGCCATCACGACATAGAAATCATGGTCGTTGCCGGCCGTCCCGAACGGCGCAGGCCCGCCGCGCTGCCGCGTCGGAGCCGGCGCCAGGCTCGGTCAGGCTGTAGCTGGCCAGCCGCTCCGTGCTGACGAGTCGGGGCAGGAATTCTTGCCGCTGCTGGTCGGAGCCGAACCTGTCGATCATCCAGGCGCACATATTTCTGGATTGAGATGTATGCGGCGACGGCGGGACAGCCGGTCGAGAGCGCCTCGAAAATCAACGCCGCGTCGAACCGCGTCATCCCGGAGCCGCCGACATCGTCGCGCACGTAAATCGCCGCCATCCCGAGCGATGCCGCCTCCCGCATCACCTCGACGGGAAAGGGCTTCTTCTCGTCCCATTCGAGCGCCCGCGGCGCCAGCTTCTCGTCGGCGAAGGGCCGCGCCCTGTCGCGAATCGCGATGGTCGGAATCGAGAGAGAAAGTCGGCATCAGTGAGCGTCCTGAGGTGGGCGCCTGTGCGCAATCTAAAAGATTGAACCCGATCCTATCCAATTCGTATTCGATTAGCGACACTGACTGAATCGACCGTACTCCCTCGGCGCCGCCAAAACCGAGCTCTCCCAGTCACGAAACGCGCAAGTCCCGGCTCAACGTTTGGCATATTGCACGGCGGCTCGCCCGACGCGTTCGCGCGCCACGATCAGCTTCATGATCCCCGGTGTGCCGTCGCCGATTTCGAGGCCCATCACGTCCCGCAAGCGCTGTTGATGGGGCAGGTCCATCGACCAGCCATAGTGGCCGAACGTCAGCAGACACTGGTGGATGACGTCGAACGCTGTCTTCGGTCCCATCCATTTGACCATCGCCGCCTCCGAGGTGTGTGGTAGGCCGGCGTCACGAAGCGCGATTGCATGGTAGGAGAGTTGCCGGATCGCGGCGATCTGGCTCTCACCCTCGACGAGCGGAAACGTGACGCCCTGATACGAGGCGATGGGCGCGTTGAAGGCCGTGCGCGTCTTGGTGTATTCCCACGCCTCGTCGAGCGAGGCCTGGGCGCAGCCCACGCATTGAAGCGCGATCAGAGCGCGGCTGAAATCGAAGCCGCGCATCACGTGGGTGAAGCCCTGATTTTCCTGTCCCAGGCGGTTTTGCGCCGGCACCCTCGCGCCTTCGAAGAACACCGAGCCGCGGCCGATGATTCGGCTGCCGACGTCATTGAACCGCGTGCGCGCGATTCCGGGCGTATCCGCGGGAACAATCAGCGCGGTCACTCCAGCGGCGCCACTCTCCGGCGCGCCGGTGCGGGCGAATACGATGAACGCGTCGGCGCAATCGGCGAAGGTTATCGAGGTCTTCTCGCCGTCGAGAACGTAGTGGCCGCCGTCGCGGCGGCAGCGCAGTTTGAGCGCGCTCGCGTCCGAGCCGCCGCTGGGCTCGGTGACGCAGACCCCCATCAGGGTTTCGCCCGAGACCATGCGCGGAATCCAATAGGCGGCAAGCGCAGGCGTTGCGGCGCTCATGATAACCGCCCCGAGCAGCGAGACGCCGACCGGAACCGCGCTGATGTTGAAATCGCCATAGGCGAGTTCCTCGCCGATGATGCCGGCGGTGATTCCGGGCGCGCCAAGCCCGCCGAGACTCTCCGGCAGATCGACGCCCATCAGGCCGAGGCTTCCCATTTCCCGGATCAGATCGCGATCGATCACCCCGGCCTTCTCGCGTGTCTGATAATGCGGCGCTAGACGCTCCCGCGCGAAACGCCGCGCGAGATCGCGGATGGCCATTTGGTCTTCATTCGGAATCATCGGCGGCGCATCCTGTTGTGGGAGTTCGATCGGCGACAGACGGGTTGTGTCTCGGCGTGAGTGGCTCACCGGCCCTCGAAAACCGGCTTCTGTTTGGCGAGCACTGCACGCATCGCGTTCCACGCGTCGTCGGTTCGAGTCACCCGCGCCATCGCACGGGCCTCGTTCTCGAGTTGGCCCTCGAGACTTTCGGTCGCGCTGGCGATCAGCAGGTTCTTCGTCTCGCCGTAGGCCAGCGTCGGC
>JBAQGU010001280.1:0-7009 GCA_049287975.1 Roseiarcus sp. | reverse complement strand
TCGCCGTCAACAGCGTTCGGCTCTGGGTCGATCGGATCGGCCGCCAGCGCTATCCCGCGATGAAGCGCCTGATGATCACGGCCGACGGCGCGGGCTCCAATGGTTCACGCCTGCGGCTCTGGAAGACGGCGCTACAACAACTCGCCGACGAAACCCGCTTGATCAAATAGGTGAACGCATGACGAGCTTTCCCGGATGGTGCGGCGGCCGTCCCTGTCATGCGACGTCCCGATCGAAATTTGCGCGCAACCCGGGTCAGACCCGGATTGGGTTCGAATCGGCGGCAGTCCTGCGCGTGACGCTCCTGCCATAGCTTGACTTCGAACTTCGCGGCGCGCATCGGAAAGCAGCCCCCTCGGGGCCGCCGGGGGCCCCGAGTCAAGGGAGCACATTTCTGTCATCAGACGATGTCAAGCTTGCTTGGCAGGCGGTTTTTTTGGGGCTTTGCGATTTCCGGCCCAGACCTGGTACGCTCGGCAGTCCGGCCAGTTCGTCGGCCGCGCTGACGGTCTTGAGAGGCATTTCGAGGCATGAAGTTCCTGGCGGATTTCACTTCGTGGTTGTTGCGTTGGATAGATGACGCCGCCACGGCGGCGTTATCTATCGGCGGCGTGCTTCGTCGACCGAAGAAATTCCAACTCGAGGAGCAGGCGGACGATAATCTTTTTGCCGTGCGGAGGAATCACAGGCGATCGAAGGCGCTCGCCCCCACGGCGACTTTGAGTTTTGACGACGGGCAGTTTGCGGAGAACCGAGGCGCGCGAGTTCGTTCGCAGCTGGAGGGCGCCGAAATCGAACTCATACTGGCGGGGCGGCGGTTCATGTTCCGATCCTTGGAGCTTCCAAAGCAGGCCTCCGGTTTTCTGGACGCCATCGTGCGCGCCCAAGTCGACAGGCTGACGCCTTGGACTCCGGCGCAGGTAGCTTTCGGCTGCGGCGCGCCGACCGAAATGGCGGGGGGGCGCGTCGGCGTGACGGTTGCGGCGGCGGCGCGTTCGTCGGTGATTCCATTGGTGAACGCCTTGGAATTGTTGGCGCCGGATTCCATCGTCGTTTCCACAGCGCCTGAAGCCGGCACGGAGAAGACTCGGGACCGCATAGTCGTTTTTTCCCAACAGACGAACCGCGAACGGCGACTGCTGCGAATGCGGCAAATTCTCGTGGCAGCGCCTGTTTTAGCGGGGCTCGCGGCGCTCGCCGCGACGGCCGCGTGGTTCTACGTCGGGGCCGATCTCGAAGCCGCCCGGCTCCAGGTCTCGCGGCAGATTGCCGAACGCAGGGTCGCTCTTCTGAGCGGGCGGGGTAGCGTCGCCGAGGAAGCCGCAGCGATGCTTGCGCAAAGAAAGCGCGCCACGGCGGCGAGCGTGATCGTGCTGGAGTCTCTGTCGCAGGCGTTGCCCGACGATACATACCTGACCCAGCTGCAACTCGCCAACGGCGACGTGCAGATCTCGGGAATCACCCGGGAGGCCGCCTCGTTGATCAGGATCATCGAGCAGACCGATCAATTCAAGCATGCCACATTCTTCGCTCCGACAACGCGCGCGCCGGTGGGAGACGGCGAACAGTTTCATATCGAGGCTCGAGTCACTCCCTATTTCCCGGCGGTCCAATGAGACCGAAAGCGCCGACGAGGGCCAATTCGACGCGCCGCGAAGGATTCGCCTTGCTGACTTATCTGGCGCTTCTAGCCGGTCTCGTGATGCTCGCTTGCGCCATGCTATCCAATTTGCTCGACGCGTACGCGGAACTCGGAGAGAAACGCGAAGCGCTCGCCCGTTTCGAGCGGCAGTCGCAACACCCCTCTCCAACCGGGTCGTCACCGGGGTCTGTGGTCGATGCTCCGCCCTTCCTGCTTGGAAAGACCGTCACGGTCGCTGGAGCGGGCTTGCAGGAACGCGTCGAGACCGCGATCGCCAAGGCGGGTGGCAGCGTGCTGTCATCTCAGATCGATTTTCAGATTCCGCGCGCTCCGGAGGGTTTCGTTGGCCTCACCTCGAGTCTGGAAATAAAGCAGGAGAACCTGCAATCCCTGCTCTATGATCTGGAGGCCGGAATGCCGTATCTCTTTGTTGAAAATCTCTCAATAGAGTCGCCTCAAGGGTTCGGCGAACCGGACAGCGCGCGGATGCGAGTGCTCATCGGAGTTACCGGACAGTGGCGAGAGACCCCATGAGAATGTTGCATCTTCTGGGCGCCGTAGCACTGGGGGCTGGATCTTGGGCGCCGGTCGCGAAGGCTGACGCCTCGGGGCGCCCGGGATTGGCCGAAATCGCGCTCGCGTCGACCGAGATTGAAAGTCGGGCGCCGGGCGCTGTCGACGTAGCGCCCGACGCCGGCGAGCCTTCCCCGCCGATCTCGGAGCCCCCCAAAGACAGCAATCCATTGTGGGCCATACCGGTGTCCAAGCTTTCGGCGACACGCGATCGACCGCTGTTCACTCCCTCGCGCCGGCCACCGCCGCCGACGATCTCCGCAGCCCCGGAGCCGCCGCCGCCGACTATGGTCAAACCTGTCACCCCGGAAAGCCCGTCCTTCAAGCTGGTGGGCACCATCATCGGCGAGGACAATCGGATCGGCATTTTCATGAGCGAAACGTCGCAGACGACGATAAGGATTCGCGAGGGCGAAGGTGACTCCGGTTGGACATTGCGCTCGATCGATCCGCATTCCGCGGTGTTCGAGGGTTACGGTCGGATGGTGACGCTCGTGTTCCCGGAGCCCGAGCAGTCTGGGGACCCCGCCGGCGCGACGCCTCGCATTTCTGGCATTTCGGGAATCCCAAGAAAACGCAGCGACGGCTTCTGATCGCCGGATTCGCGTGAACCCGGTCGGAACGATCACCTAACCGAGGCGGGACGCCAATCGAGCGCCAAGCGTTGCGCCTCGGCGAGGTCGTCTCGGCTCATCTTGCTGGCGACAGCATCGCGAATGAGCGCCCAGCGGCTTCGCCATGCCGGCTCCGCATGCGCAACGGCCAGATTCAACCAAGCCTGCGCGAGCACGAAATCCCGCACGACGCCCTGCCCCTTGTCGTATAACAACCCGAGAAAATATTGCGCCGCCGGCACGTCGGCTTCGGCTGCGCGATGAAGCCACCATGCCGCGGCCTCGAAATTCTGCGGCACGCCCTGCCCGCGCAGATACATGACGCCGAGGTAGGTTTGCGCGAGGGGATCGCCCTGCTCGGCCCGAGCGAGCACACTTCCCGCGGAGCGGGGATAGCCGACGGGGGCGTAGGAGCGAACGGCTTCCGTCAAAAGGTCCGCGGCGCGCGCTTCGGGAACAAGCGTCACGGCGAACCAGAGAAGCAGCAACAAACTACCGGCGACGCCGGCCAACCGAGTCGACGACCTTGAATAGCCCAGATCGGGGTGATGGCGCCCTTGGTTCGATATTCTCGATCTCATGAGCTCCGAACGTTATCTGTCTCGATGTCCGCGTCAAGCCAAATCAAGGGGAGCGGGCGTCATCGCTTTTTCCGGGGCGCCCGCCGAGACGCCAATGGCGCCCACTCCTCACTTGGGCGGATCGAGTGTTTGCGAGCGACTCTGCTGTGCGCGGCGGGCGAGGCTTCCGAACATCGGACTTCCTCGGTTGCCGAAGAGGCCTCTGGCTGGCGGCGCATTTCGGCGCCTGGGCCAGTGGTCGGGACCGAGATTGGCGATGAAGAAACGGTAGCACGAATTGTGACCATCCAAAAGAAAAATCAACATACTCGGTTCAGGAGAAATGACGCCCTTGCGCTTAGAGATTGACGCAACAATTATTAGCCGTCCGCTCAGCCGAAGTTGGCGATCCCCGTGTCAAACAGCCAACCAGACCAGATGGCGAGCGCGAAAAAAGCGCCGAACGGAATCCGAGAATTCGCGCGCGGGATACGCCGTCGCTTCCTCTGCCGCCAGAGATACATCGCCAGGCCCGACACCGCCGCCATCTCGATGACGATCGGCAGCATCGTCAGACTCACCCAGGCGCCGGCCGCCGCGGCAAGTTTCACGTCGCCCAGCCCAAGACCCTCGCGCTTCCTGATCTGTCGATACGCAACGCGGACAATGAAGAACATCCCCGCCATGAGGCCCGCGCGCGACAATGCCGAGAGCCCGCCCGCCAGTTCCCCTTCCGGGCTCGTGACGACGCAGTTGACCACTCCGAGCGCGAATGCGGCCCCGCTCAGAACGTCGGGTACGACGAAACGGTGGGAATCCGACCAAGCGACGGCGAGCATCAGCAACCCCAAGGCGGCGCCGAGCGCGCCTTGCCAGTCGGGCGAAACCGCGATGCTCGCCAGCGACAGGGCTGCCCCGGCGAGACACAGCGCCAAGCTCGAGCGCCTTTGCGCGCGGCTCCCCGGCGCGGCGATGTTCGGTGGAGGCGAGGCCGGCGCAGAATCCAGGTTGGGGGCGGCGACGTCGCGCTCCAGAACCGTCACTGCAGCGTCCGATTGGGAGGCGGCGCGAGCAGATTATTGGGCAGACCGAGCGAACCAAGTTGTCCGCCACGCATCTTCGACCGCAACTCCTCAGCGACGACGGACGCGTCGGCGCCGTCGTGGATGATCTGAGGCCTGATGAAGAGGATCAGTTCCGTTCGGGAGATCGACTTGTCCTTGGACGTGAAGGCGTTGCCGAGGATCGGGATTTGGTCGAGCACAGGAACGCCAGTATGCGTGATGCTTTGATTTTCCTGGATCAAGCCGGCCAGCAGCACTGTCTGGCCGCTGGCGACCGAGAGTTCGCTCTTCACCCTGCGTTCCGAAATGGTCGGCGTCAAATTGGTGGTCGTATTGGCGCTGGCGGCCGGCACGCTGCTGATCTCCTGTTCGATATCGAGCAGCACGTTGCCGTTGGAATTGACGCGCGGCTGCACACGCAAGATGATGCCGGTGTTCTTGTAGTCGACCGTGTTCACTACCGCATTGTTGGCGCTCAGGACGGTGGCGCTGCCCGTGGATATGGGCACTTGGTCGCCGACTTCCAGCGTCGCGACCTGGTTGTCCACAACCACCAACGACGGATTGGAAAGAATTTTCACGTCGGTGTACTGATGCAGAGCGCTCAGGATCACGTGCGGGAACGCTGCGTTGCCGACGACGAGGTTGAGCCCCGGCAAACTCGGGCTTATCGGCGTGGCGGCGCCGACAACCTGATCCGCGGCCGTCTGCGTGGAGTTGCTCACCGAGCCGTATTTGTTGTGGAGGAAGAACTGAACGCCGTAGCTCAGATCGTCGTTCAGCGTGACCTCGGCGATCGTGACGTCGATGGCGACTTGCAGTTTGGGCCGGTCGAGCTGGTTCAACGCTCTCTCGATGATCCGATAATTTTCTTCACTCGCATAGATGAGCACCGAATTGTTTGCGACATCGGGCGTGATGCGAACGCCGGAAAGCGCCCCCGCGCCGGAAGCGGCCCCGAGCGATTTGCCCGTCAGGGCGCCGACGTTCGAGGCGTCAGCGCCCTGCGCCGCACCCGCCAACTGCGTGCGACCGCTTTCTGTCGCACTGTCGGGCCTTTGGCCGCCGCCTGTGAGGCGATCGACCGCCGACAGCGTCGTTGTGCCGGCGCCGGGCGCGATCTGATTTGACGTCGAGTCCAGATCCGGCGACGACTCCCCACCGAACATCTTACCCAGCAATTGCGCGATCTGCTTCGCGTCGCCATACTTGACGCGATAGACTTTGACACCGGTGCTCGCGACGGAGGAGCCGTCTAGCCTCGTGATCCACATCGACGCGGTGCGCAGCAGCTCCGGCCTGGATGCTACGACCAGAATCGAATTCTTCCTTTCGATGGCCTGGAACTTCACCAGATTGTGGCCCGACCCGCTTTCGCCGGAGTCCATGATCTTTTCCAGTTCCGCCACCATCGGGTCGGGCGAACTATTGTGCACGGGGTAGATTCCGACGGATTGGCCACGCAGCCAATCGACGTCGAAGTTGCGGACCGTGTCGACCGCGGCTTGCCGCTCCGACCCGCTTCCCAACACGAGCAGCAGCCGGCCGGCAGGGTCGGTGCGGACCGTGCCCGGCCGAGTGGCGAAACTCTCCATCAGCTTCACCAGAGTGGCGCCTGAGACATATTGGACGGGAATGACGGTCAATCCGTATCCCGCGTCCACGTCGCCATTCGCGCTGACAGTATCGATGCTTCCGACCGATCCGTCGGTCGCGGGGGCGATACGGTAGCCCAATGTGTCACGGAGCAAAACCAGGTTGTTGACTCGCAACGCGTTCTCTAGAACGAAAAGCATGTCTTTCTTGGCAATAGGACGCCCGGATGACAGGCTAATGGTTCCTTGCGCGCGCGGGTCGATGACATAACCGACGCTGAGAATGTCTCCCAAAACGACCTTGGCTACAGTCGCAACGGAGGTATTTTCAAAATTCAAAGCAAATCCGCCCGCAACGTCCGATGTCGGCGGGGGATCCCTGACGACGGCCTCCGTGGGCGTGCCAAAATAACTGGCCGGCGCATCCCCTCCTCGGCTCGGGTTTACGTTCTCCGTCGCCTTGGGGTAGCGCGCCTGCAGGTCGATCGAGCGAACCGTATCAGACGCGTTGGGATGATCCGCACTGGTCACGTCGGATGTCGCCTGCATACAACTGCCAAGGGTCAACGGGGCCAATATGGCGAGCGCACGGATTCTCCCGAGCCGCGAAAATGCGAAAAATAGACCCTTCAGCACGCCATTGATCCCGCCCAGACGTTCACCCTTGTAGCGAGCGCCCCGTTTCATTACTATAGCGCGGGCCGGAAATAATCAAAGTTATGCGACGATCGTATGATCCCAAAAAGTAGTCTGCGCGGCCGATGAACATCAGAACAAAAATCAGCATGAGCGAAGCACAGAAGGCCGCTGAGGTATCGGCGTTCGCCCGGCGCCTCGCAGTCAACGGATTCGCGAGCGCGAATTTATCCGACGGCCGGCCTGAAAACGCCCTGGAGACGAATTGGACCCTCAGACAGTTGTGGAAAGCAACAGAGCTATCGTCGCATGAATTTGCGAACGA
>JBAQGU010001279.1:0-2093 GCA_049287975.1 Roseiarcus sp. | reverse complement strand
GAACACTGCCGCGCGCATCCTCGAGGCCTGTCGCGAAACGGGTTGCCGCGTACTCGCCTCGGCGACGCTGCTGGAACGCCTCACCGCGCTGCCGCCCGGCGTGACGGCGCGAGCGCTCGGTCCGCTGCCGATGCGTGGCAAGGACCGCGCGGTCGAGCTTTATGCCCTGGAGACGAGTGGGGCGCCGCGCCCGCAACCTACTGTTCGCAAATCCTTCTCTTCGAGCGTTCCGTGAGTCTGAAAGATTGGCACTTACCAACGGCGATGGGATCTGCCGGGATCAGACATGCCTTCCTCGGCATTCGACCGGTGGATTGGCGAAGCGGCGAGGTCATTACGAGCACGAGGTTCGAGGCGCGTGATCAGCCTGGCGCCGCGCCCGTACGTGATCCACGCCCAGACCCAATTGAGATACACCGCCAATCGGTTCCGCGCGCCGATGAGGAAAAAGAGATGGACAACGCTCCACAGCACCCAGGCGACGAAGCCCCTCAGCTTGACCCGGTTGAGGTCGGCGATCGCCGACGAGCGTCCAACCATGGCGAGCTGTCCGGCATCCTTGCATACGAATGCCGTCGGCGTCGGGCCTCCCGTCACCTTCGAGGCGATCACCTTGGCGACATGAGCTCCTTGTTGTTTGGCGACCGGTCCCACACCAGGCAAAGCCTGCCCGTCTTTCCAGGTCATGAAAGCGAGATCGCCGATAGCAAAGATGTCGGGATGATCCGGCGCCGAGCAGTCGGGTTGAACGAGGAGGCGCCCTTGCCGGTCGCTCGGCGCCCCGATCCAATCGGCCGCGGGCGTGGCCATGGTTCCCGCGCACCAAAGGATGTTGGCGGACGGAATGCGCTGGTCGCCAGCGACTACGCCTTCGTGGTCGACGGACTGCACGGGGGTCTTGGTCAGGACCTCGACGTGCAGGTCTTCCAACTTCCGTTGCGCATAATGGGAGAGTGGGGAAGGGAACCCTGGTAGCAGCGTCGGACCCGCTTCACAGAGCACGATACGCGCCTCGGTCGATTTGATGTGACGGAAGTCGCGCGCGAGAGTCGAGTGGGCGAGCTCGGCGATGGCGCCGGCGAGTTCGACGCCGGTCGGTCCGCCTCCGACCACGACGAACGTCAAAAGGCGGCCGATCTCGATTTCGTCCGACCGGTTTTCAGCAAGCTCGAACGCCGCGAGCAGGCTATTGCGCAGGCGAAGGGCGTCATCCAGCGTTTTCAAAACGTGCGCGCGAGCCGCCCATTCGTCATGTCCGAACCATGAGTAGACAGAGCCCGTCGCGAGGACGAGATAGTCGAACCGGATGCGACCGTTGCCAGCGGTCATCACCACCTTGGCGTCCGTGTCGACGGCCGTAACCTCGTCCATGTAGACTGTGACCTCGGGCCTGTCGGAGAACAAGCCTCGGATCGGAACCGCAATGTCCGAGGGCGCCAAGGCGGCGGTCCCTACCTGATAGAGGAGCGGCTGGAACAGGTTGTGGTTGGTGCGGTCGATGATCGTCACGTCGACCGGAACCCCCGCCAAGCCGCGCGCTGCCGCAAGCCCGCCGAAACCCGCGCCCACGATGACCACGCGAGGACGCGAGGCGTTCGATGTCGGCAGACTGGTCATGCCATCTCCTAACGAGGTCCGCAGTACACTGGACCGGACCGCAGGTCTTCGCAATCCTGCATCAAGTCAGCTTATAGGATTTTGCTCCTGTGCCCGCGAGATTGCCGCCATCGATGATAAGATACTCTTCGCTGATCGGAGTTCCCTCAAAATAGCTCTGAAGGATTTCCAGCGTCCCCGCCGCGTACCGGGCCTGCGCCGACAGCGAAGCGCCGGAAATATGCGGCGTCATCCGGTTATAGGGCATGCTCCGCCATGGATGGTTCTTCGGCGCCGGCTGCGGATACCAGACGTCGCCGGCGTAAGGCGACACGCAGAAACAAGTGAGCCAATTCCCGGTCCGTCATTGCGAGCGAAGTGAAGCAATCCAGGGGCCGCAGTACGACCGTCTGGGTTGCTGGCGCCGCGCATGTTGTGGCCCCTGGATTGCTTCGTCGCAAGGGCTCCTCGCAATGACGGATGGGTCGCCGCTGACC
>JBAQGU010001278.1:0-4809 GCA_049287975.1 Roseiarcus sp. | reverse complement strand
GCGCCGTCCCGCCGATCGGAGCCGCCTCGCTCGATCGATCGGCGAAGTGGCGGCAACTCGGCCTCCGTCACGGCGCATCCCTGGAGATCGACAGCGCGCCGTCGAATCTAGGCCGGAGGGTGGCCGGCGCCCTACGCATAAATGCGCACTAGAACGCGAAAATCGACAAATTAGTATCAATGGTGCGCTGCAAATTGCGTTGTGAAGCCCGGGAGCTTCTTGTATTCCCAGATCAAGCGGGAACTGGTTGGTCGATTGCGCGTTTTGCGATCGGCCGCGGCAGGACGAAAAGCGGTGTCCGATCGGTGTGTCGCGCCTTCTTTTGGGGTGCCGATCCGTAAGGGCAGGGGGAGCAGCCTCGCCATGGAACCGGATTTGGAAGTCGTACAGGTTCGAGACGACCAGTCTTTCAAGATCTGGTCGCATGGCTACCCTTTCCGCACCGTCCGCTGGCATTTTCATCCGGAATATGAGCTGCATCTGGTCACCGCGACCCAGGGGACCCGATACGTCGGCAATCACATCGGCCCGTTCGGTGTCGGCGATCTCGTGCTCGTGGGCCCCAACGTTCCGCACAACTGGATCAGCAACGTCGATCCCGGCCAAGTCGTCGAAGAGCGCTGCCTCGTCCTCCAGTTCACCGAAGAGTTTATCGTCGGCTGCACGACGACATTGCCAGAACTGCGCTTCCTCGAACCCTTGATGAAGGAATCGGCCTGCGGAGTGCGTTTCGAGGCGGGCCTCTCCGCGCGGGTCGAGCCTTTGATGCGGGAATTGGTGGAAGGCGCTGAAGGCGGGCGACGGGTGGCGCTGTTCTTCGAAATCTTCGATAGGCTCGGACGGGACGCCGCGCGTGTTTCGCTAGACAAATCCGGCTCCCGTTTCGACCCGTCAGCCTACATGTCGTCGTCTATGAATGCGGTCCTTCAGAATATCGGGCAGAACTTCAAGCGCGACCTCAATGAGGCGGATCTCGCCAAACTCAATCGTCAGAGCGTCAGCGCCTTCTCCCGATCTTTCCGTAAGCATACGGGCCTCACTTTCGTCCAGTACGTCAACGCAATGCGGATCGAACTGGCGTGTCAGCACCTGACCCAGGACGGCCTCACCATCACCGAGATCTGCTTCGAAGTCGGCTTCAACAACCTGTCCAATTTCAACCGGCAATTCCTGCTGGTGAAGGGTATGACGCCCTCGAAGTTCCGGAGTCTCTACCGCAGAGGGATGCGGCTCGTTGCCGCCTGATCGGAGAACTCGCGCACGTCTGAACCATCGACAGCGCGATCAGGCGTTCACGCGCTGACGATGCATGCCCAAAGAACGCACTGATCGAATCTAAGCAGGGAAGAGGAAACCTCCATGAAACGAGAAAACGGCATTTCAAAAGTTGCGATCTCTCCGAACGCTTCATCCTTGACGCGATCGGTCACTGCAATCAGCCTGGCTTTGAGTCTCTTCGGCGGCGTCGCGTTGATAGCCAGTGCGGCCATTGCCGCGCCGAGCGGCACGGTGGCGTTCCTGATGCCCGACCAGGGATCGACCCGTTACGAAGAGCACGATTTTCCCGGCTTCAAGGCCGAGATGACCAAGCTCTGCCCCGCCTGCACGTTACTGTATCAGAACGCCAACGCCAACGCCTCGTCACAGCAGCAGCAGTTCAACTCGGTGATTTCTCAGGGCGCTAAAGTGATCGTGCTCGACCCGGTCGATTCGACCGCTGCCGCCTCACTCGTCAAGATGGCGCAAAGCCGGGGGATCAAGGTGATCGCCTATGATCGGCCCGTCCCCTCGACCCCTGCCGACTACTACGTTTCGTTCGACAACGAGGCTATCGGCAAGGCGATTGCGCAGTCGCTCGTCGAACATCTGAAGGACACGGGCGTCGCCCCGGACAAGGGCGGGTTGCTCGAAGTCAACGGGTCGCCCACGGACGCCGCCGCGGGCCTGATCAAGAAGGGCATTCACGAAGGTCTGGAAGGCGGCGGCTACAAGACGCTGGCCGAATACGACACACCGAACTGGTTTCCGTCGAATGCGCAGCAGTGGGTGAGCGGTCAAATTACGCGATTCGGCCCTCAGATCGTCGGCGTGGTGGCGGCGAATGACGGCACCGGGGGTGCCGCGATCGCGGCTTTCAAGGCGGCCGGCGTCAATCCGGTTCCGCCGGTCACCGGAAATGACGCAACCCTCGCCGGGTTGCAGCTGATTATTGCAGGCGACCAGTACAACACCATTTCGAAGCCGAGCGAGATCGTGGGAGGGGCGGCGGCGAAGGTCGCGGTCGATTTCCTGAACGGCGAAAAACCGAAGGCCGAGACGACGCTCTTCGACACGCCTTCGCAGCTTTTCGTCCCGGCGGTCGTCACGGCGAAGAACCTCAAGGCGGAGATCGTCGACAAGAAGCTCGCGACCCCCGCGGAACTGTGCAGCGGGCGTTACGCCGAGGGTTGCAAGAAGCTGGGCATCACACCCTGAAACGGGGGACGGATGGCGCCGTCCGGTCGCGTCAGCGGCCGGACGGACCATCGACCGCGACGGTTTCAAACCGATCGAAAGGTTGGCCCGAGATGACCGATATTTCCAAAGCGCCGGTTGAAAAAGGCGAGTTGGTTTTGAGCCTGCGTGGCGTCTCGAAGAATTTCGGTCCTGTGTCGGCCCTGAGCGACGTGGAGCTGGATGTACATGCCGGCGAAGTGGTCGCGCTGGTCGGCGACAACGGCGCCGGCAAATCGACGCTGGTGAAGATTCTCTCGGGCGTCCATCCGCCGAGCTCAGGCACGATAATTTTTCGCGGAAAGAACGTGACGGTGTCGGACCCAGGCACCGCGCTCGACCTTGGCATCGCGACTGTCTTTCAAGACCTCGCGTTGTGCGAGAACCTCGATGTTGTCGGCAATATATTTCTTGGCCGGGAACTCTCGCCGTATCGATTGGACGAGGTGGCGATGGAAGTTCGCGCCTGGACGCTCATCAACGAATTGGCGGCGCGCATTCCGAGCGTCCGGGACGTCGTCGCCTCCTTGTCGGGGGGGCAGCGGCAGACGGTCGCCATTGCGCGTTCGCTGCTTCTCGAGCCGAAGCTGATCATGCTGGACGAACCGACCGCGGCCCTCGGGGTCGCGCAAACCGCCGAGGTTCTCAACCTGATCGAACGGGTGCGGGACCGCGGCCTCGCGGTGATCATGATCAGCCATAACATGGAGGATGTCCGCGCGGTTGCGGACCGGATCGTTGTTCTCCGCCTGGGGCGCAACAACGGCATTTTTTATCCGCACTCGTCGAACGAGGAACTGGTCAGCGCCATCACGGGCGCCGCGATCAATGCCGTTTCACGGCGCGCCGATCGGGTGAAAGCAGACCATGATTTGCGTCAGGAGCCGCGGCAATGACAACCGAAGGCCATGAGAGCCGGCCGGCGGCCACGGCGCTCGACCGGAGCGACGTGCGGGTCAGGCATGACACCGGAATCGGCGGCGCCGTGCGGTCGTTCATCGACCGCGTTCGGTCGGGCGACCTTGGCTCCCTGCCGGTCATCGTCGGTCTGGTCATCATCTGGACGGTCTTCACCAGCATCAACCCGATCTTTTTGTCGAGCGACAATCTCGTCAACCTGCTGTTCGACTGCTCGACGATTGGCGTCATCTCTCTGGGCATCGTCTGCGTCCTGATGCTTGGGCAGATCGACCTCTCGGTCGGCTCGATGAGCGGCTTCGCATCGGCGCTGGTCGGCACGCTGTGGGTCAATCAGGGATGGCCGGTCGCGCTCGCCATTGTGATTGCCGTCGTCATCGGCGCATTGATCGGCGCAGTGTACGCGCTGCTGTTCAACCGCCTCGGCATGCCGAGCTTCGTCTCGACGCTCGCGGGTCTGCTCGCCATACTGGGGATGCAGCTCTATTTGCTGGGCGCGACCGGTTCGATCAATTTGCCCTATGGATCGTCCCTGGTGAATTTCGGTCAGTTGATGGTCATGCCGCCGATCGTATCCTATGCGCTCGGCCTGATCCCCGGGATCGTGGTCTTTGCCGCGGAGCGCCGAACCATCGAGCGTCGACGCCAGGCAAACCTGTCCGCGCGGTCACCGGCAGGACTTTTGCTCCAGGCGGTCCTGATCACGGTTGCTTTGGAGCTCATCGTTTTCTATCTCAATCGGGGGCGCGGCGTCCCTTGGATGTTCGGCCTCTTCGTCGGGCTGGTCGTAGCAATGAACTACGCGCTGACGCGAACCAAATGGGGTCGCTCGATGACCGCTGTCGGCGGCAATCATGAAGCCGCTCGACGCGCCGGCATCAACGTGAGACTCATTTACTCCAGCGGCTTCATCCTGTGCGCGATGTTCGCGGCTTTGGGCGGCGTCCTCTCGGCCGCCCGGCTGGCCTCGGCAAGTCAGCAGGCAGGAACGGGCGACGTGAACCTCAACGCGATCGCCGCGGCCGTCATCGGCGGCACGAGCCTTTTCGGCGGCCGCGGAAGCGCCTTTTCGGCCCTCTTGGGAATTATTGTCATCCAGTCGATCGCCAGCGGCCTGACGCTGCTCGACCTGTCCTCGTCCCTGCGTTTCATGATTACCGGCGGCGTCCTGGCGATCGCAGTCATCGTCGACTCTCTGGCTCGCCAATCGCGCGTCTCGCACGGTCGCGCTTAGGCGGCGCCCAATAACTACCGAATCGATCGGGTCAGCGGCGACCCATCCGTCATTGAGGAGCCCTGGCGACGAAGCAATCCAGTGGCCACAGCATGCGCGGCGCCAGCAACCCAGACGGTCGTACTGCGGCCCCTGGATTGCTTCGCTTCGCTCGCAATGACGGA
>JBAQGU010001277.1:0-2536 GCA_049287975.1 Roseiarcus sp. | reverse complement strand
CAACCCATGCCCGTGTCACAGAATTAGTCGTGTCTCAGCCGAGGGGCGCAGTCCATTACTTAACCCCTTTTTGACAGGTATCGCGACGCGCCCTCCGCTGCAACCTCGTAACCGGTTGCAGCGAGCGTTCGGGAGCGTCGAATGCGGATTACGGTTGGTCCAGCGGACGCGGCAGCCCCCTCACGCCGCCGCCCCGGCACGCGCGACCACCGGCGCCGGCCGCCGGTCGATCAACCAGACGGCCATCGCCGCGACGAGACAAGCCGCGCCAGCGACGTAAAACGCCGGAACGTAGGTTTGCAACGTGGTCCGCGAAAAGCCCGCGCCGTAGGCTGCGACGGCGGCGCCGATCATGTGGGCGGCGAAGATCCAGCCGAAGGCGACGCCGGCGCGTTCGCGGCCGAAGCATTGGGCGGCCAGGCGCACCGTCGGCGGCACGGTCGCGATCCAGTCGAGGCCATAGAACACCGCGAACAGCGACAGGCCGTAGACGCTGAACGACGAGCCCGGGAGATAGAGCAGGGAGAGGCCGCGCAATCCGTAGTACATGAACAGCAGCGCGCGATTGTCGTAGCGGTCCGACAGCCAGCCCGAGGCGATCGTACCGAAGAAGTCGAAGATGCCCATCATCGCCAGCATCGAGGCGGCGGTGACCGACGCGACGCCGAAATCCGCGCAGAGCGAAATAAAATGGGTCTGGATCAGGCCGTTCGTGCTCAATCCGCAGATGAAGAAAGTCCCGGCGAGCACCCAGAACGCGCCGCTGCCGGAGACTTCACGCAGCACCCTGAACGCCGTCGAGAACGCGGGCTTCAGCGGCGCCGGCGGCGCGACCTTGCCCGTCTCGCCATAAGGAACAAGGCCGACGTCGGCGGGGCGGTCGACCATGAACAGAAGCACCGCAACGGCGGCGACGGCCATGCCGATCAGCGACGGCGCGAGCGCCCAGCGCCAGCCGTAATGGCTCTCGAGCCATGCGGCGAGCGGCAGAAAGGCCAGTTGACCGGTCGCCGAACTCGCGGTGAGCATGCCGAGCACCAGCCCGCGCCGCTCCGTGAACCACCGGGTCGAGACGATCGCGGCCATCACCAGCGCGGTCATCCCGGTGCCGATGCCGACGACGATGCCCCAGAGCAGGACGAGATGCCAGATCTGGCTCATCGCCAGTGCGAGCAGCAGGCCGCAGGAAATCAGAACCAGCGCGCTGAGGATGACGCGCTTCAGGCCGTAACGCTCGATCAGCGCCGCCGCGAACGGCGCCATCAGCCCGAACAGGAGGATGCGTAGCGCGAGCGCGGCAGAGATTTGCTCGGTGTTCCAGCCGAACTCGCGGCTCAGCGGTAGGATCAGCGCGCCGGGCAGGCCCATCGCGCCCGCCGTCACCAGACTGACGAGGAAGGTCACGCCGACGATCGCCCAGCCGTAGTGAATGCCCCGGTCTGCGAACCTTCGAGAAAGCGCCTGCGCCAACATCCGTCCCGTCTCCACCGCCGCTTGTGTCGACCGCTCTATGATGATAATCGTCATCATAGTCAAGCGTCTCAGAAGGAGCCCGTCGTTGCGCATCACCAAGGAGCAGGCCGCCGAGAATCGCGCCCGCGTGGTCGACGCCGCCACGAACCTGTTTCGGGAAAAGGGTTTCGACGCGGTCGGCGTCGCCGAACTCATGCGCGCGGCCGGGATGACGCACGGCGGTTTCTATAATCACTTCGAATCGAAGGAAGCGCTGGAGGCGGCCGCATGCGAGGGGGTCTTCGCCAAATCCGTCGCGAAGGTGCAGGCGATCGCCGAAATCCCGGACGCGGAGGATCGGCGGCGAGCCTTCGAGGACTATCGAAGCCGCTATGTTTCGCCAGCGGCGCGCGACGCCTCGGCGCCCAGTTGTCCCATGGTCGCGTTCGCAGGCGATGTTTCGAGGCAATCGGCTGAAGTGCGGGAAGCCTACGCCGCCGGGCTGCGCGCCTATCTCGACGCTTTCGAACGCGCCGGCGATCCGGGCGAGGAACCCGAGTCGGCGCGACGCCGGGCGATGAGGCAGTTTTCCCAGCTGGTCGGCGCGCTCACGCTGGCCCGCAGCGTCGCCGCCGCCGATCCCGAGCTTTCCGACGAGATTCTAGCCGCCGCGCGCGCATAGGCGATACCCAACAACAAGTGAGTCGATTGGACCCATTGAGCTCAACCCGTTATTGGGGGCATCGCAGAATCTTCCCAAAATCCTACGCTCAGATTCGAATCTGGTTTAGACTCGCGCGCGCCCGCGATCGATCCGCGCGACGGTTCTGTGGGAATTTGATCGCGTTTTGGCGGCATCAACCCTGACCATCGCGGAGGGAGATGGCCGTCTACGTCTGTGGCTCTAAAGCACGATTGCGCCCTAAGCGAGATGAATTGGTAGTGTCTCAACACGACTTCCAAAGCCCAGTATCATTGTTCGTCCCTGTGAAATCGCCGACTGAACGTTCGGCAAATTCAGCGATGCGGTATGACTTTCTCTGGTGTCCCAAACCTCGGTTATCCAGATCGCATTCGGATCGTT
>JBAQGU010001276.1:0-1867 GCA_049287975.1 Roseiarcus sp. | reverse complement strand
GCATTGGGTTGCGCGAAAATTTTCCGCCTCGCAACCCCTTGAAAACAAACGATCCGGGAAAATATACCGTAGCTGATTGCAAGTTGCGTCCGCCATCGCGGCGAGCCGAGCCCTTCCGACCGAGGCGGGCCTGACGCTCCGCCGCCTAATTGACCGCCTTCCCCCTGCCCGCCCAGTACGGCTTGCGCAGCTCCGTCTTCAGGATCTTTCCCGCGCCCGACAGAGGCAGCGGCTCGGCGCGGAACGCGACCTCGCGCGGGCATTTGTAATGGGCGATCAGCGTCTGGCAATGCGCGATGATGGTCTCCGCCGTCGGCGAACTCCCCGCCTTCAGCCGCACCACGGCGAGAACCCGCTCGCCCCAATGCTCGTCGGGCACGCCGATGACGGCGCATTCGGCTATGTCGGGATGCTGGTACAGCGCCTGCTCGACTTCCGAGGAATAGATGTTCTCGCCGCCCGAGATGATCATGTCCTTCATGCGGTCGACGACGTACAAGTATCCGTCCGCATCCATGTAGCCGCCGTCGCCGGTGTGTAGCCAGCCGTTGCGCAGGGTATTCGCGGTCATCTCGGGCTGCCGCCAGTAGCCGAGCATGACGTTGTCGCCACGGCCGCAGATCTCGCCGACGACGCCTCGTGGAACCTCGTTGTCGTTCTCGTCGTGGATGCGGATTTCGCAGCCGAGCGCGGCGCGGCCGGCGGATTTCAGATGAACCGCCTTCTGGCCCTCGGTCGCATGCTCGGCCGGCGGCAGGAACGTCATGCAGGGCGCGGCCTCGGATTGGCCATAGGCCTGCAGGAATCCGGTATGCGGCATCGCCTTGAAAGCGCGGCGAATGACCGCCTCGGGCATCGGCGAAGCGCCATAGAGCACGAAGCCGAGCGAGGACGTGTCGGTCGCCTCCACCGTGGGGTGATGGACGATCATGTTGATCATCGTCGGCACGAGCAACGTCGCCGTGACGCGAAACCGCGCCACCGCTTCCAGAAAGGCGCCCGGTTCGAATCGCGGCATGAAGACGTGCTTGCCGCCCATCGCGGTCACGAGGAAGGTCGAGGCGCCGTCGGCCAGATGGAACATCGGTCCGGCGTGGAGGTAGACGACATCCGCGCCGAGCCCGAACGCGGCCGCGCACAACATCGCGTTGGCGGCGATGTTGCGATGGCTCAGCATCACGCCCTTCGAACGTCCGGTCGTTCCCCCGGTGTAGAAGATGCCGGCGAGATCATCGCCCCGCTTGCCCGCGTCGGGGATTGAAGCGCCCTGGGCGATCAGGTCTTCGTAGGCGAGCAATCCCTCGGGCGCGAGGCCGTCGCCGACGCGGATGACGTGGCGCAGCTCCGCGCGGACTTCGCTCAGCATTGGCAGGAAGGCATCGTCGACGAAAAGCGCCGAACAGCCGGAATCCTCGAGCCAGAACGCAACCTCCGGCGGCGCTAGTCTCGTGTTGATAGGCACGAAAACGAAGCCGCCCCAGGCCATCGCGAAGAAATATTCGAGGTAGCGGTCGCAGTTGAGCGCGAGCATGCCGACGCGGTCGCCGGGGCTGTAACCGAGCCCCGCCATCGCGCCGGCCAGGGCCGCCGCGCGCGCCTCGAATTCGCGCCAGGTCCGTATGCGGCCTTCGCATTCCGACGCGACGCCGTCGGGCCGCGTCTGCACGGCTCGCCGGAGGAATTGCGTGATCTGAACCATGGTCGCCTCCCCGGCTATTCCTCGCAGCCCCCATCGTGACAGCAGCGACCGGAGCGCGTCAATCCGGGACCGCGACCGATCGCCGAACGTCGCGCCGCCGCCGTGGCGGAGGAACGTCGACGGGAACGCCGGCCGCCGGGTTAGCCGATGGGGCCGGCAGGCCTCAGG
>JBAQGU010001275.1:0-2350 GCA_049287975.1 Roseiarcus sp. | reverse complement strand
AAACAAGGCGCCGCGCGCCGTCCCCGCGCCCGTCGGGCCGCGGGTCGTCGACACCGCCAAGGCTCAGAAGAAATCGCAGGAAAAATCGGCTGACGGCGACCCCGCGAAAGTCGTTTCGATCGACGCGTTCCGCAAGAAGTAACCGGGAGCGGTGGATGGCCGACGTCGTCAACTTGCGTCGAGCGCGTAAGCGCAAGGCCCGCGAAATCGCCGCGGCGGAGGCGGAAAACCGTCGCGCTGCCTTCGGCATATCGCAAGTCACGCGAAAAGCGGCGCGGGACGAGCGCGAGTTCGCCGAGCGCCGGCTGGAGGCGCATCGGCTCGACGAGCCGACCCCGGGACGCACGGACGATGGGGAGTGAGCGGGCAGCGCTGACCGCTCGCCGCTCCGCCCTCGTAAAGCGCTCGCTGACGATAAGCGGTCACCGCACCAGCGTGTCCCTCGAGGATGCGTTCTGGAGGCAGCTGGAAATCCTGGCGGCGAAGCGCGCCCAGTCGATGAGCGCGCTCATCGCTGAGATCGACGTCGCGCGTGGCCAAGCCAATCTTTCTTCGGCCATTCGCGTATTCGTCCTGGAGTCGGCGCTTCAATAAAGTCCGCCGGCGGTCGGATCGGGCGGCGGCAGAGCAGCCTTGGGTACGGGAGCCTTGCCTGCGTGGGCCTTGGGTTCCGGCGCCTTGGGTTCGACTTCCGCCTCCGGCGGGAGTTTTGGATGCACGCCATTGGCCGGGGACGGAGGATCGATCGATGGAAGGGGATCGGCGGCCGTCTTCGCCTTCATCTTTTCTTCGTAGGCCTTCAGCAGCGAATCCTCAACGCGTCTGCGGTCCGCCTCCGTTTTCAGCCGTTCCTGTTCGGCCTCATAGGCCGCGATTTCCGCGGCGCGCCCACTGAGAAAGCGATCGGCCTTCAGCACCCGGTTGAAATAGGCGCGCTCGCGCATGTCCGCTTCGAGCCCCTCGATCCGATCGCTCTCGCGCGCGATCGCTTGCGTGGCGAGACCAGCGACCAGTCCCGCAACGTCGATCTGGCGCGGGACCGTATCCATCGCACTGCGGATCGAAACCGTCGCGCTAGGCAGCGGGCCGCTCCAGAACTTGCCCGCTCGAGCCTCTTCGAACATTGTCCGAACCTGCAGGTTCAGCGACCGCAAATCAAAATCGCCCGTGATCATCGCGCGCCCGCTCGGTTCGGCGATCGCGATTGGACCTACCCGGAGGATGCCCGAGTTCAACGTCGCGGTCGCCGCGCCGTCGGGAATAGCGAGCGGTCGGCGGTCGAGTTCGAGCGTGAGCGCCCGCGCGACGTTGGTTTCGTCGATCATCGCATCGGGCGCCTGGTCTTTCTCCATCACGCGTCCGAGCGCGCCCGGGTCCATCCGCGGTATCGATGCGCCGGAGAGGCTCACCTGTCCGTCGCCGACCAGGCCGGCGACCAGCGCGCTCGGGTTTTTGCCCGTGCCGGCGATCGCCAGCGATACTCCCAGTCGGCCACGCAAGGCCGGACGATCGACGGGGATCGATTCCAGCCCGATTTTCCCCTCGAGGGCCGCGACGGGACCGTCCCGCCGCAACGTCATCCGGCCCGACGCCCGCCCGCCCGCGACGTCCACGGCGATTTCGTCGATATCGAACTTTCCCGAATCCATTTGAAGCCGCGCGGAGAGGTTTTGCGCCGGCAGCCCGTCCCAAATGTCCAGCGCGCCGATTCTCAGCCTGACATCCGTCGGCGGCGGTTTGAACAAGGCTGCCGCGAAGGGCGCATCGGACCAACGCGCGGCTGCCTTGACAGGCGCCGACGGGCCCAGCGGCAGCGCCAACAGCGCCCCCAACGTCGCTCGATCCAACAAGACGTTGCCCGAGATCTGCGCCGGCGTCGCCTCGGGCGCGTCGCCGGCGATCGACCGCGCGAGCGCGGCGACGACATCCGGCCCTGTGGCGTCGAACGGCGCGACCGGTCGACGCCAGACGAGATTCCCCGTGATTCTGGCGCCGGCGATCGTTCCAGAGAGCCCCTGCAGCGATGCGTCGGCGCCGCGCAGCACGAAGTCCGCCGACAAGTCGGCGGGCGCGACCGGTCCGGCATTGGGCGCCGCGAAGCCGAACATCGACAACAGGGGGAAGAGATTGGCGCCCTTGAGCGCCGCCGCGCCGAACGCGTTGCGGTCATCGGGCGCGGCGGGGACGGGAACGAACCGCCCGCGCCAAGTCAAATCTGCGCCTGCGAGCGAGGCCTGCAATCGGGCGTCGAAACCGGCCTCCCATCGGCCGATGGCGGAAGCCGCGAAATGCGCCCCTGCGATCGGCGCCGCGGGAGGCTTGGCGCCCAGCAGCCTGAGCAGGACGGCGC
>JBAQGU010001274.1:0-2808 GCA_049287975.1 Roseiarcus sp. | reverse complement strand
CCGCCGTCGAATTTGACCACGACATTCTTGCCCGCGACAGGTGACAGGCCTGGCAGCAGCAGCATAGGATGATCCATGGCGGGTGTGGCTTTCTTGAAGTCGCGTTGTTTTGATTCGACACCAAAATCATACGCGGACTCAGATATTTAAGCTACATCCGCCTGCTCCAGCCGAATTATGCGGGCTAGCAAGCGAGTTGTCTGTGCTATCGCCATTTTGAGCGGCGGGGTCCCGAACAATGGTTGCTGTGATTGCACCTCCTCCATGTAGAAACCAAACGATCCTCGCAAAATATTCGTGATATGGAGAGTCGATGCGCCTTTGTTAGGTACGACACCACGTTGACCGAGGGCGCCCGCATCGTGGGCCATGACTTTGGCGACGAGATCCTGGAACATTGTAATCGCTGAACCGCCGAATCCACTCTCGATGCCACGAGACCCGATAACCGGCCGACCTCCAAAAAATAGGGCCGCCGACGCCGGTGTGTATGCGGCAGAAGGCCCAAGTTCTTGAACTGTCTGCGTGAGTTCCTCAAGCCGGGTCTGTAGACTGAAGCGGGTCATTACGTCTTCGTCGGTCAGTTGGGCTAAGAGGCTCGTTACCGCGGCGAGGTCGGCGTTCGCGAACTCTTGCTCAGTCATGGGGTCGCTCCGGATGCGGCGACCGGCCGGGTGGACCCAAGGGCGCCTAACGCTGCCGTCTCGTCTGCAAGATCGCCAAGGTTGATTCGTACCATCCCCTTCCAGACATGATCTCCACGTCGATGAGAAAAGAGACCGAAATAGTATCGCGTTGCTTCTACAAGTATCTCCGGCGAGCCATTAAGATCGACGAGCATCAAATCTACTTTGTATTTTGCCTTGACGAGCGGGCGTAAAAACAATTCTCTGTTAGCTTGCATCAAGGCGCTGAGCTGCGCATGGCTAAGGGCTGCCAACGGGCGAAAAAAGAAACTTACAACATCTATGTCGCCTGGGACTTTGTCTTCGACGAAGCTGCCGTCCACCCGTTGAAATCCACGATCGAACCCTATCGCACGAACTGCCCGCCCGATGCGCGAGCCATCCACGTAGAATAGATTTCCGCAGGTCGGAGCTCCCGAAAGAAACAACGATCTCCAGCGCAGACGCCACATACGGAGACATGTCCGCAGAGCTTCCACCGGGACCACGCGCGCCAACGAAAGGGGGTACCATACCGTCGATATTGAAGGGAGGGATCGCCATGAATATTGCGCTCTGATCTCGCGAATCACCGTACACACTGTGCGGCATTCGGACAACGCCGCGTCCTCGAGGCCGCGTTCGCGGACCATTAACGCGTTCGTGGATTTGCAGATATGTTTAGGGATTTATTGACGGCCGCGGCTCGCGTTGGCCTGTCAAATTCAAACAGTATCATTACCAGAATGCGGCCTCGCCGGGGGCCGTGCTACGGATGCAAATGACGAGACGGGAGAGTGCGTGATGATCAGGATAGGCATCGATGTCGGCGGCACCAATACCGACGCGGTCGTCATGGACGGGACCGAGGTGATCGCCGGCGTCAAGGAGGCGACGACGGCGGACGTGATGTCCGGCGTGGTGGCTGCGCTGAATTCCGTGCTCGCGGCTTCGGGGGTGAAGGCCGGGGCGATCGACGTCGTCATGATCGGCACCACCCACTTCACCAATGCCGTGGTGCAGCGCCGCGATCTCGCGCCGACCGCGGCCGTGCGTCTCGGCCTGCCGGCCACGGCCTCGCTGCCGCCGATGGTCGATTGGCCGGAGGACCTCAGAAGCGCGATCGGAAACCATGCCTATCTCGCGCATGGCGGGCACGAGTTCGACGGGCGCGTGATTTCTCCGCTCGACGAGGCCGAACTGCTCGGCATCGCCGAGGATATCAGAGCCAAGGGCATTCGCTCGATCGCGATCACGTCGGTGTTCAGTCCGGTCAACACCGAGCTCGAAACCAAGGCCGGAGCGATTTTCGAAAAGGCGCTGCCGGGCGTTCATGTCACTTTGTCGAGCGACATCGGCCGCATCGGGCTGCTGGAACGCGAGAACGCGGCGGTGATGAACGCGTGCCTGCGCGATCTCGCCAAGCTCGTCATCGACGCGTTTCGCGCCGCGCTCGACGCCTGCGGCGTCAAGGGGCGGTTTTTCCTGACCCAGAACGACGGCACGCTGATGGACGCCGCCTATGCCGAGCGGTTTCCTGTGCTCACCTTCGCCAGCGGGCCGACCAATTCGATTCGCGGCGCCGCGTTTCTCTCCGGCGTCGCCGAGGCGATCGTCGTCGATGTCGGCGGAACGACCACGGACGTCGGCGCACTGCACAAGGGCTTTCCCAGGCAGGCGACCGTCGCGGTGGAGGTCGGCGGCGTCAGGACCAACTTCCGCATGCCCGACGTCTTCTCGTTCGGCCTCGGCGGCGGATCGCTGGTGGTCGACGGCCCGGCGGGTCTCGAGGTCGGTCCGACTTCGGTCGGTTACAGACTGACCAAGGAGGCGCTCGTGTTCGGCGGCTCGACCCTGACCACGACCGACGTCATCGTGGCCGCGGGGCGCGCGCATCTCGGCCATCACGAGAACGTGGCGCAACTCGACAAGGGTCTGATCGCGCGCACGGAGGCGAAGATCGCGGACATGCTGGAGACCGCGGTCGAACGCTCGCGCCTTTCGGCGGAGCCGTTGCCGGTGATCGTCGTCGGCGGCGGCTCGATTCTCATCGAGGACAAGGTCGGCGGCCTCGAGGTGGTCAAGCCGCATCATTTCGCCGTCGCCAACGCGGTCGGCGCCGCGATCGCACAGGTCTCCGGCG
>JBAQGU010001273.1:0-4161 GCA_049287975.1 Roseiarcus sp. | reverse complement strand
TTTATGTGACCGTTCCGCCGGCCTTGCATCAGGTCGGAATCGACGAATGTCATGAAAGGAAGCCTTGTCGAAAGCGGCGGACGCCGAGCGATCCGCACCAAAATAATTTAATAGCCCCGGCGCGGCGCGCAAGACAAGCTGCGCGTAGCGAAAATGGAGTGCTGGCGAGCCGGCGCCGGCGCATGCTATGCGAGTCGCCCCGTCGAATCCGCGAGCCCTCATGCCCAGGTCCAACGTCGATGCCGCGCCGTTCGGCCATTACGCGCCGAGGGGCCTATGCGCCCTGGCGCTTCGCGCGACGCGACGCTGCCCGACGGGCTGGCTCGGCAAGCGCACGGCGTTCTTCCTCAGGGGTCTCGCATTGCGCGTGCTCGGATCGCGGCCGCTCGATGTCGTTTCGCTCGGCGCTCCGATGCGGCTCTACCCGCAGAGAAACGTCGCGGAGAAGCGGCTCGCCTTCACGCCGCAATATTTCGACGCGCCGGAGCGCGCCCTGCTGGCCGAACGCCTGAAAGGCGAATTCGTCTTTCTCGACGTCGGGGCGAGCGTCGGCGGCTACGCGCTGTTCGCAGCGCGCTTTGGCGGTCCGAGAGCGCGAATCCTCGCGGTGGAGCCGTTGCCGGAAGTGTTCGAGCGCCTCGCCTACAACATCGGGCAGAGCGGCTGCGCCAACGTCAAGGCGGTCGGATGCGCCCTGATCGACGTCGACGGTGAAATCACGCTGTTCGTCAATCCGGGAAACCAGGGCGAGACCTCGGCGTGCATTGTGGGGGCGGAGGCGAACGCCCGGCAGATCAAGGTCCCCGCCAAGACTTTGCTGACGCTCGTGCGCGAAGAGGGCTACGAACGCATCGATGCGATCAAGCTCGACATCGAGGGCGCCGAGGAATTGGTGCTCGAGCCGTTTTTTCGCGACGCGCCGCGTACGCTCCGGCCGCGGCTGATCATCATGGAATTCACGCTGCTGCGGGTGGCAGCGACGCTGGAGACGCGCCTTCGCTCGCTCGGATATCGCGAAATCCTGCGCACGCGTGAAAACGTCGCCTACACGCTCGCCGAGGAAGAGGCATGACCGATTCGCAAACCGTCACAGCAGCCATTCTCGTCATCGGCGACGAAATTCTCAGTGGCCGAACCAAGGACCGCAACATCGGCTACATCGCCGAATACGTCGCGCGGCTCGGCGTGGAGGTCCGCGAGGTGCGGGTGGTTCCGGACGACGAGGGGGAGATCGTGGCGGCGCTGAACGCGCTGCGGGCGCGCTGGGACTACGTCTTCTCGACCGGCGGGATCGGGCCGACGCACGACGACATCACCGCGGACGCCGTCGCCAAGGCGTTCGGCGTCGCGATCGGCGAGGACCCGCGCGCCTTGGCGATCATGATGCAGCGCTACCAGCCGGCCGACCTCACGCCGGCGCGCCGGCGCATGGCGCGCATCCCCGAGGGCGCCGAGCTGATCGAAAACCCGGTCTCCAAGGCGCCGGGCTTTCGGATCGGCAACGTCATCGTGATGGCCGGGGTCCCCAGCGTGATGCAGGCGATGCTCGACAACGCCGTCAAGGGCCTGCGCACCGGCCAGATCATGCTGGTCGAGACGATCGAGGCCGCCGGCCTGCCGGAAGGTCGCTACGGCGGCCCGCTGGGCGAGATCGCCGCCGCCCGTCCGCAGGTGAGCATCGGCTCCTACCCCTCGTACGCCGACGGCACGTTTCGCAATCAGATCGTCGTGCGCGGCAAGGACGCGGACGCGGTCGCCGACGCGCGGCGCGCGGTCGAGGCGATGATCTCGGAGCTGATCGGCGACGGCAAGCCGCTGTAGGAGAGACGAGCGCCCCGTTCCCGACGGCCGGCTCCTTCGGCTTGAACCCCTACAGCAGGGAAACAACACTGAATTTGCTCCGAATCAGCCGCTCCAGGCGAAAATCACGTCTCGAAAACGTATGCTAATTCAGTAATTTGAGAGATTGGCGAAGGGAAATTCCCTGTGCGGCGGAACAGGGAATCAATTCGACCACAACAGGGAAGCCAGTTTTCGAGAACAGGGAATTAATTCCGCCCAACAGGGAATCGGCGCGGACCTGACAGGCGCCCACCTCGCCCCTCGCCTCGCGCGGCGCGGCTTGCTATGGGAGGGCGCGTGCTCGCCAAGGGGAACTTCATGGCCGACGGCCGAACCAAAGCCTTTCCGGTTTCCTGGGATCAGTTTCATCGCGACGCCCGCGCGCTCGCCTGGCGGCTCGCGAGTTCGGGGCCATTCGAGGGGATCGTCGCGGTCACGCGCGGCGGCCTCGTGCCCGCCGCGATCATCGCGCGCGAACTCGAGCTCAGGGTCATCGAGACCGTCTGCATCGCCTCGTACCACGACTACAAGACGCAAGGGGGCTTGCAGGTTCTGAAGACGATCGCGCCCGAGATCGCCAAGGGCGGCGACGGCGCGAAGATTCTCATCATCGACGACCTCGTCGACACCGGGGCGACCGCGAAACTGGTTCGCGAAATGCTGCCGAAGGCGCATTTCGCCACCGTCTACGCGAAGCCGCTCGGCCGGCCGATGGTCGATACCTTCGTCACCGAGGTCTCGCAGGATACCTGGATCTATTTCCCCTGGGACATGGGCCTCGCCTTCCAGCCGCCGATCGCCAAGGATGCGGTGGGCTGAGCCCGCGGACGCAGCGAAAAAGCTTGGTCGCGGCGGAGAGCAATCCTATAAGGGCCGGCCAAGCGCGGGCGTGGCGAAACTGGTAGACGCAACGGACTTAAAATCCGTAGGGCCTATAGGCCTGTGCGGGTTCGATTCCCGCCGCCCGCACCAGCTAAATCAATGATTTAAGGGAAGGGCCGCTTTCACCGAGCGGCCTTTTTCATGTTGCATAGTGTCGCGAGGATTATCGAGCATTATCAACGGTTCTCTCGCGCTAGCGGCCACTCGACGCAACATGAAACACGACACGTGCCCAAACGAAACGGCCACCGATTCGCCCCGCCGGCCTCGCGCAACCCATTTCGGCGATAACGCTGGTGGCGACGAATCCGGCGTTGCGCTCATTTGAGGTCGCCTTCTACAGCCCGCGATCTCTCGCGCGGCCAGCTTCTGGGCGCCCCAATGCGGCGCCGGGCCTCGCGCCTCAATAGCGACGCTCCGCAACGACGGGAGCGCGCTCCCACGGATTTGCCACGCACCATTAAGTCAGATCACGCACCACGTGTTCGAGCGCACCCACGGCCGAAAACGCAGTGCCGCGATCACAGACTTGCCCCAAGCGCGCCGAACGTCCGGGGTGAATTAAGTTTCTGTAGTCCTGCGTCAATTTGGCCTCGATAACCGTCTGAGGCTTAATTAGGCCTAGCTCTTCGGAAACTCCGATGAAGTGCTGCAAAGACCATATGTCTCGATCGGGCGTTCCGGGATTCCGCATGCGAGCACTCGCCACAGCGCGAGCTGTTGCGGCAACGATCTCCGCCGGGGTGGGGGGTGCCTGATCAAGCCTCCAATGTAACAGGGCCTCGATCACTGAGCCGGCTAAAACGTTTGCAGCCTTCCATTCGGCATTGCTGATTGCCCTATTTATCGCGCCGATGTCGCGGCGAATATTATCCCTGAGATCGACATTCGTTATGAACAATAATTCCGTTGTCGTGGTTGGCGGAATTCATCAGGACATTTAAGCATACATAATGGTGGCAAAATCTTTACCAGCAATCGCGGGTAACCCGAAACTATGCCCTCTGGATATTCTGAATTTATTGTTCTCCTCGATTGAAGCCAATGCCAGAATAAAATCTGCGTATTCATCAACAGAAACTGTTATCAACTCTCGGGGTATTTCCTTTATCAAATTAGTTATGCCGATCAGTTGGTCAAGCTGCCCAGAATGCAATAAACTGTCCCCCGGCCTGATCGTCGTAACATGCGGAAACAACCGCCTGATCACTGGCACCACTTGACTTGGCATTATACTTTGCATGATTACACCGTGAGGCCCTGAACCATACAGCGTGCGAGCGCCTTCACGCGGGCGCTTCGCCTCGTGCCGCTAAAGTCCAAAGGAGATCCCCCGGCTTTGCCGGGGTGGCAGTAGCAGTTTGACGTTTCCGGGGGTCCCCCGGTCCGGTTCGGTCGTGAGCAGCCACTCACACGAAAGGAACCGGACCGATGGAC
>JBAQGU010001272.1:0-1599 GCA_049287975.1 Roseiarcus sp. | reverse complement strand
CCCGACGGCCGGAGGGGCGTGGGAACATTCGAAAGGCCCAGACCGTCATTGCGAGCGAAGCGAAGCAATCCAGGGTCCCGCCGCCGCTCGGCCGCCGACCTCGCCGCGCCTCGCGCGCTCGCGCCGCGGGTCATGGAACCCCTGACGACACGATGGGCGCTGCGAACGTGTCGAGGGAACGTCTCGTGGAGAGATGGATTGCTTCGCTGCGCTCGCAATGACGGAGGGCGCCGACGGCGGTCGGATTGGCGGGAGCGAGCCGCCCTAGTTGTCCTTCGGCGTCGCTTCAGCCGCGAGCCCCTCATTTCGACGCGGCGCCGGGCAGGCTCGAATCCGGCCCCGCGATCAGAAGGCGCAGGAAATCCGCATCAGGCGACAGCAGCAGCGTCGCGCCGGAATCGGCCAGCGATTTGCGGTAGGTCTGCACCGAGCGATAGAATTGATAGAACTTCGGATCCGCGCCGAAGGCTTCCGAGAGCCGTCGGCTCGCCTCGGCGTCGCCTTCGCCGCGGCTGATCGTGGCGGCGCGTTGGGCTTCCGAGAGAATCACCGTTCGCTCACGGTCGGCGCGCGCCTGGATCTGCTGCGCCCATTCGAACCCCTGCGCGCGCAATTCCTTCGCCTCGCGCTGGCGTTCCGATTTCATGCGGTCGTAGATCGCTTGGCTCGTTTCGAACGGCAGATCGGCGCGGTGGAAGCGGACTTCGTCGATCTCCAGCCCCAGCGGGCTCGCCTTATCAGCGACTTCGTTGCGGATGATCTCGACGATCTGCGCGCGAGCGCCCGTCAGCAGCTGCGCGAGCGGAACCTGGCCGAGTTCGCGGCGCAACGAGGAACTCACGAGCTGCGTCAGTTGCGCGCGCGCCTGATCGAGGCCGCGCAGCGCCTGGTAGAAGCGCAAGGGATCGACGATGCGGTAGCGCGTGTAGGATTGCACCTCGAGCCGCTTCTGGTCCCCCAGGATCACCTGCTCCGTCGGCGGCTCCAGCAGCAGCAGGCGCGTATCATAGAGGAACACGCTGTCAATGAGCGGTGCTTTCCATTTCAGGCCGGGCTCGGTCTCGACGCCGATCGGTGCGCCCAGCCGCACGATCAGCGCCTGCTCGCCCTCCGAGACTACGAACAGCGACGAAATCACGAGATAGAGAGCGAGGCCGGCGACGATCAGAATCGTCCAGACCGCGCGCGCGCTCATCTCACCTCTCCCGTCGGCCGTGGGCCGCCCTGGACGGGCGCGGGCGGCGCGACCGAGTAGGGGAGCGCGGGGCCGTTTGGGGGCGGCGTGTACCGCGAAACGGGACGCGATTCCATGAGCGGCATATAGGGCGTGACGCTCGCCAGTCCCTTGCCCGAGGTGTCCACGATCACCTTGGTCGATTTCCGCAGCATGTCGTCGACGCTCTCGAGATAGAGCCGCCACGCCGTCACCTCGGGCGAGGCCTTGAAGCTCGCGTAGACGCCGAGGAACGCGTTGGCCTCGCCCTCGGCGAGATTGACGACCGATGTTCGATAGGCTTCGGCGTCCTGCCGCGCATGCTCGGCCTCGCCGCGCGCCCGCGGCAGAACGTCGTTGGCGTAGGCCTCGGCCTCGTTGCGCGC
>JBAQGU010001271.1:0-4397 GCA_049287975.1 Roseiarcus sp. | reverse complement strand
GCACGGCGCCGATCGAGAGATCGAGCCCCTCGGTCAGGATCACGAAAGTCATCGGCAGCGCGATCAGCAGCAGCACGCTCGACTGCAACAGCACGTTCAGCGCATTGCCCGGCGTCGCGAAATCAGGGGCGGCGGCCGAGAAGCCGACGAGCATGATCGCGAGCATGACGATGAGGCCGGGGGCGCGCATCGGCCGGCGGAGAGCGAGCGTGGTCATTGATGCATCCCCAGGCGCACGATGTTTTCCTCACTGAGTTCGGCGCGGACGAGTTCGCCGACGATGCGCTTGCCGCGCATCACATAGGCGCGGTCGCAGACGTGAACGATCTCTGCCTGTTCCGAGCTGATCATCAGCACGCCTGCGCCGGCGGCGACGAGTTCGTCGATCAGCCCGAAAATCTGCGCCTTCGCGCCGATATCGATGCCGCGCGTCGGTTCGTCGAAAATGAACAGGCGCGCCTTGGCCGCGAGCCATTTACCAATCACGACCTTCTGCTGGTTGCCGCCCGAGAGCGTGCTGACTTGCTGCTGCAGCGAGGAGACGGCGATGCTGAGCCGCTTGACGATCTCGAGCGCGGTCGTCCGCCCTGAGCGCACGCGCATGACGCCGGAAGGAAACAACGACGGCAGACCCGCGAGCAGGAGATTATCGCCGACCGTCCGGATCAGCGCGAGCCCTTCGCTCTTGCGGCTCTCGGGGATCAGCGCCATGCCGAGCTTGGCGGAATGATCGGGCGAGCCGGGATGGATGCGGCCGAACACCCTGACTTCGCCCGAGGTGACCCTGTCGGCGCCGAAGATCGCCCGCGCGACCTCCGTTCGGCCCGAGCCGACGAGGCCGCAAAGGCCGACGATCTCGCCCTCGCGCACGGTCAGGTCGATGTCGGCGATGCCGCTCTCCGCTGCGAGGCCGCGCACCTCCAGCATCGTCGGACCCGGCTCGCGGAAGCGGCGGGGGTAGGTCATGTCGACATTGCGCCCGACCATCAGGCGGACGAGTTCGTCGGGTGTCGCCTCGCGAGGGAGCAGGCTGCGCACGCGCTGGCCGTCGCGTAGCACGGTGATGCGGTCGCCGAGTGCGAAGACCTCGGCCATGCGATGCGAGATATAGACGATCGCGACGCCGTCCGCCTTAAGCCGCGCCATCATGGCGAACAGCCGCTCGCTTTCGCGATCCGACAAAGCCGCGGTCGGTTCGTCCATCACCAGAATGCGCGCGTCCTGCGAGAGCGCCTTGGCGATCTCGACCATCTGCTGCTGGGCGACGCCGAGCCGGTGAACGCTTTCGCGGGGATCGATGTCGAAGCCGATCATGTCCAGCACGCGGCGCGCGTCGGCGTAGAGCCTTTTATGGTCGATCGATCCGGGCAGACGCCCGCGCGGCGCACGGCCGAGGTAGATGTTGTGGGCGATGTCGAGATGGGGAACGAGCGAGAATTCCTGGAAGATCACGGCGATGCCGAGCCGTCGCGCGTCGGCCGGCGAGGCGATTGTCACGGTGCGATTTTCATAGACGATCTCGCCGGAATCGGCTCGGATCGCGCCGCAGAGGATCTTCATCAGCGTCGATTTACCGGCGCCGTTCTCCCCGAGCAGCATGTGCGTCTCGCCCGGCCAGATCGAGAAGGACACCTCGCTCAGCGCGCGGACTCCGGGGAAGCTCTTGCTGATGGCGCGCAGCTCGAGCTTCGACGGCGTGACGCTCACCTCGGCCGGCGCGATCTTCATCGCCGTCGCGCTCACGCCGCGGCCGCCTCGGCCAGCGCCGTTTCAAGAAAAATCTTGCCGGGGTTCATGACGTTCAAAGGGTCGAGCGCGCGCTTGATCGCGCGCATCGTGTCGACCGCCTCGCCGAGCTCCGTCTCGAGATAGCCCCGCTTGCCTACGCCGACGCCGTGCTCGCCGGTGCAGGTGCCGTCGAGCGCGAGAGCCCGCGCGACGAGGCGCGCGTGTAGCGCGCGCGCTCGTGCGATCTCCTCGGAGTCGGCGGGGTCGACGAGCAACAGCAGGTGAAAGTTGCCATCGCCGACATGTCCAACCAGAGGCGCGAGCAGCCCGGACCTCTCCAGGTCGAGGCGCGTCTCCTCCAGGCACTGGGCGAGCGCCGAAATCGGCACGCAGACGTCGGTGATGATGGCCTCAGAGCCCGGCCGCAAGCCGCGGCCGGCATAGAGCGTGTTGTCGCGCGCGTGCCAGAGCCGCGAGCGCGCCTCGGTTTCGCGCGCCCATTGCATCTCGGCGGCACCATGTTCGGCGGCGAGGCTGCGGACCAGCTCGGCCTGCTCTTCGACGGCGTTCGGCGTGCCGTGGAACTCGATGAACAAGGTCGGCAGCTCGGGATAGGCGAAGCCGGCCCAGTGATTGACGCCGCGCATCATCACCTCGTCGAGCAGTTCGATGCGCGCCACCGGAATCGCCGCCTGCATCGTCGCGATCGCCGTGTCGACGGCGCCGGCGAAAGTCGGGAACGGGCAGACCGCCGCGGCGATCGCTTCAGGAATGGGATGCAGACGCAGCGTCACTTCGGTGATCACCCCGAGTGTGCCCTCCGCACCGACGAAGAGGCGCGTCAGATCGTACCCGGCCGCGGATTTGCGCGCGCGCCGGCCAGTGCGGATCAGGCGCCCGTCGGCGAGCACGACCTCGAGCGCGAGCACGTTGTCGCGCATCGTGCCATAGCGCACCGCCATCGTGCCCGAGCCGCGCGTCGAAGCCATACCGCCGATCGACGCATCGGCGCCGGGATCGATCGGGAAGAACAGGCCAGTGTCGCGCAAGGCGGCATTGAGCGCCTTGCGGCGGACGCCGGGTCCGACCCGCACGTCCATGTCGGCGGCCTGGACGGAAATGACCTGATCCATCGCGCTCATATCGAGGCAGAGGCCGCCCTGCACCGCTGCCGCATTGCCCTCGAGCGAGGTCCCCTCGCCGAAGGCGACGACGGGCACGCGAAGCGCGTGGCACGCCCCGACGATGCGGCGCACCTCCTCGGCGTCGAGCGGACGCGCCACGAGATCGGGCGGCGACGGCTCGCGATAGGCCTCGCTGCGGCCGAACTGGGTGCGTAGCCCGATGGCGTCGCTGACGCGCTCGCCGAGCGAGGGACGCAAGCGCTCCATGAGCGCGGCGACTGCGGAGTTGGGCATCTCGTTTCCTCTGATCGCAAGCCCTCGCGGGGCCCGGAAATTCTCGTCAAGCCGGGGTCAGGCCGAATCGATAGCGCAGCAGCCGATAGGGCCTGGGTTCGGACTTGCCGTCGGGCGCGATCCCGGGCGGCTGCAGCGGGAAGGGATCGATCAGCGATTCCTTGACGCCGAACACCGCGTCGCTGTCGAGATATTGGTCCCCGTCGACGAAAATGTGTGTGACCAGTCGGCGAAAGCCCGGCGCGCTGATCATGAAGTGGACATGCGCGGGTCGCCACGGATGGCGGCCGGTCGCCTCGAGCATTTCGCCGACCGGGCCATCGTCGGGGATGGGATAGGCGGCCGGGGTCGTGGTGCGGAAGCGCAGCCGCCCTTCATGGTTGGTGACGAAGCGCGCACGGCGCGCGAGTTCGCCGCCCTCGCGCTGCACGTCGTAGAAGCCCTCGTCATCGGAGTGCCAGACGTCCACCGTTGCGCCTCCGACCGGCTTACCCGTGGGATCGGTGACTGAGACGTCGACGTAGAGCGGGACACCGCCGCCGGCCTCGCCCGGATCGATGTCGGCGTCCTGTGCGGCGAGCGGCGCGGCCTCGACGAAGAACGGGCCGAGCACGGTCGATTGCGTCGCGCCTGGAGCGGGCGGATTGTTGATCGCGTCGACCAGCGTCGAGACGCCGAGCGTGTCGGAGAGCAGGATGAACTCCTGCCGCTTGTCGTCGCAGATATGGCCGGTGCGGGTGAGGAAATCGATCGCGTAGACCCACTCCGCCTCGGTGATCGCCTCCTCGCGCACGAAGTCGTGGAGATGGCGCACCAGCCCGTCGAGAATATGCTTCAGCCGCGGATTCTCGCAGCGCTCGAAACGTCGAAGGACTTCTTCGGTGATGCTGTGCTGGTCGAGTTCGCGCATGGCTTTCCTCCCGTCAGACGCCCGCGAGACGCGCGGCAAAGGGAACGGTCGAGATGAAATCGGCATCTCCCTCGCCCGCCGCGATCAAGGCGGAATAGGTCTCGCGCAACTGCGCAGCGAGCGGCGCGGGCACCGCGTCCGCGTGCGCCGTGCCGAGGAACAGGTCGAGGTCCTTCGCCATCTGGCGGCAGGAGAAGGTGGAACTGTAGTCGCCCGCCTTGAGCGGCGGCGTCTTGTACTTGACCATTGGCGATCCGACCGCGCTGTCACCGAGCAGGTCGAGCATCTCAGCGAAATCGACGCCGCCCTTGCGCGCGAAGGCGAGCGCTTCGGCCATCATC
>JBAQGU010001270.1:0-6144 GCA_049287975.1 Roseiarcus sp. | reverse complement strand
CCGTGGTCGCGCTCGAGCGCGAAATTCGCGACGCAGGAAGCGGCGAACTCTATTGCGCGTTGCGGCAGACGTTGTTCCTCCGCGGCGACGGCGGCTTCGGCGGACCGCCGGCGCCGAACGCGCCCTCGATCGTACCCGATCGCCAACCGGATGTGCGCGCCGAATTCGCCGTCGATCCGCGTGCGGCGCTCATCTACCGGCTCTCGGGCGACCCGAATCCGCTGCACATCGATCCGGAAGCCGCTGGGCGCGGCGGCTTCGATCGACCGATCCTGCATGGTTTGGCGAGCTACGCGATCGCGGGCGTCGCGGTCTCGCGCG
Source organism: Roseiarcus sp. (assembly GCA_049287975.1). Lineage (GTDB taxonomy): Bacteria > Pseudomonadota > Alphaproteobacteria > Rhizobiales > Beijerinckiaceae > Roseiarcus. The sequence continues at coordinate 5,823 of JBAQGU010001270.1, read as the reverse complement.
CCTGTGGCCTTGCGCCGACCCGCGTCGCCGCGCTTCATTGCCGTTTCTCCGGCGTGGTGTTCCCGGGCGACGTGCTCGCATTCAAGATTTGGCGGGGCGAGGGGGCTGCCGTGTTTCGGGGCTTTGTCGGCGACCGCAAGGTGCTCGATCAGGGCCTCGTTTCCTTTCAGAGCGATCCGTGAGCGGGGATCCCGGTCTGGCGGCGCGGCTCACGAGCAAGCTCCGGCTGCCCGTGATGGCCGGACCGATGTTCATCGCCTCGACGCCGGCGCTGGTGGTGGCGCAGTGCCGGGGTGGGATCATCGGCTCGCTGCCGGCGCTCAACGCGCGCACGACCGCAGGCCTCGACGCCGATATTTGCACGATCGAGCGAGAACTGGAGGGCTGCGAAGTTCCCTACGCCATCAACCTCGTCGCGCATCGCACGAACGCGCGTCTCGACGCCGACCTAGAGGTGATCCTCGCGCATGAGGTTCCCATCGTCGTGCTCGCGCTCGCAGCAAACCCTGGGATCGTCGAGGCGGTTCATGCTTATGGCGGCCTCGTGTTCAACGATGTCGCCAACGATCGACATGCCCGCAAATGCGCCGAAATGGGCGTCGACGGCATCATCGCGATCGCCGCCGGCGCGGGCGGACATACCGGCTCGCTCTCGCCGTTCGCGCTGATCCAGGAAGTCCGGGAGTGGTGGGACGGGCTCTTGCTGTTGGCCGGTTGCATCGCGAGCGGACGCGCAATTCTGGCAGCCGAGACGCTCGGCGCTGACCTCGCCTATATCGGCTCGCCGTTTCTCGCCAGCTTGGAGGCGAATACGCAGCCGGCGTTGAAACAGATGATCGTCGAGGGCGGCTCGAAGGACATCATCGTCACCAAAGGTTTTACCGGCGCCCGCGCATCCTTCCTCGCGCCGTCGCTGCTCGCCAACGGACTCGATCCCGAGGCGCTGGCGAAAAAAGAGAGTGCGGGCGTCGATATTTCCGATGGCGGCTCCAACAGCAAGGCTTGGCGCGATATCTGGAGCGCGGGGCAGGGGATCGGCGCCGTGAAGGTGTCGCTGCCGGCGACGGAATATATCGACGCGCTCGCGGCGGACTATGAGCATGCGAAGGAGACGATGAGAACAAGGCTCTCCTATCGATCCTCGTAGCGTGGCGCGCGCTTCTCCCGGAACGCCGCGACTGCCTCGCGGTGATCCGATGTCTCCAGCAGCATCACCTGTTGACGATCTTCGAGCGTCAACCCGGCTTCGAGGCTCGGCGCGTCGATCTGCGCGTTGAGGGTCTCCTTGGTCATTCGCAAGCCCATCGGCGCGGTCTTCAGCATATCGCCGGCGAGCTCCAACCCGGCGTCCAGCAACTCGTCCTCGGCGACGATTTCGCTGACGAGGCCCATCGCCTTCGCGCGTTCGGCGAGGATGAAACGGCCGGTGAGCAAGAATTCCGTGGCGTTGGAGAGTCCAACCAGGCGCGGCAGCAGATAGCCGGCGCCCATGTCGCACCCGCCGAGGCCGACGCGGATATAGGCGGCGTTCATGCGCGCATCAGGGGCGGCGTAGCGAACGTCGCAGGCGAGGGCCAGCGAAAAGCCGCCTCCGCAGGCGGGCCCATGTAGCAGGCCGATGATCGGCTGCGGGCAGCCGCGCATCAGCTTGATCAGACCGGAATAGCGCTTCTGCATCGCCATCTGACGCTGGGGCCGTCCGGCGCCGGATTCGGCGAAAGCGACCGAGCCGAGATCGGCGCCGGCCGAGAACGCGCGCCCGTTCCCGCGCAGGATGACGACGCGGACGTCGAGGCGATCATAGAGGCCGCTGAAATAGGCGGACGCCTCCTCGACCATTTCGGGCGAGATCGCATTCAGTGCGTCCGGGCGGTCGAGCGAAAGGATCTCGATCGCTCCGCGCCGATCGAGAGCGAGCGTAGTGAAATCAGTCATGGCTTTCTCCGCTATGCGGGAGGGAAATCAGATCGGCGGATGGTCCTGAACCTCGGCATAGCGCGCATAGCCTCTGCCGACGCCATATTCGACAATGCCGTAGCCGGTCTCGTCGCCGACCGTCACTTCGATCACGTGATCGCTCAGCGTACGCACCAGTCGCCGCGTGTCGGGATCCCCGAGTTCCCAGACCTCGTGTTCGGTATGGAGCTTGCCCTTGTCGTCGCCGTGCGACCAACCCTTCAGGCCACCGTAGAGGCCGCCTTTCAAGAAGAACCGACCAGGCAGGGCGCGGATTGTGACGCGGCGCGTCGAGCCGTCCGAGAAACGCGCTTCGAATTCGGCGCTCTTCAGCGTCTGTCCGAGCGGGTCCTTCGCCCAGACGACATCGTGGGAAATTTCATCCAGCCGCACGCTCTCTTTGACGCGCGTTCCGACCGTGTGGACCTCCTCGCCCGAGACATAGATCGCGTCGCCGGGCGCGCGCTCCTTGAAGAACAGATGCAGGCCCCGGTCGGCGAATTGCGCGGTGGTCCAGCAATAGAAGAAGGGGGGATAGAAGGTCAGCGGAGGGTTGGATTCGTCGGTGCGCATTTCGGCGCGGATGCCCCAGGAATGATCGCGCTGACCGAGCCAGGTCTCGTCGACGATGTCGCGCCGCGCGCCTTCGATCTCGATCCAGCCGCGATAGGCGCCCAATTGTTGCGCGCGCGCCATCTGCTCGGTGACACGACCATTGCGGCGACGAAAATGCGGCTCCTCCTCGTGCGGGTTCATAGTCGCGACAAATTCGAGATCGAACGAGACCCGGGATTCGTTCGGCGCCAGCGTCAGACGGTGGCGCCGCAACCCTTCGAGCACCTCGATTTTCATCGGCCCGATGGCGGTCGTCAGGGGATCGGGGCGCAGCCGACGCGAGGCGCGGAAATTGTATTGCTTGCCAGCGAAGGCGACGCCGGCAAATCCGTCCATGACATTGCGATTGGGGTGCCAGCCCAGCCCGATGTCGAAGATGAAGTCGCCGGCAGGCTTGGGATGGCCGGTGTACCAGAGCCGCTCCATCCAGGAGGGATCGCTGCTCATGACATGGTCGAACGTGGTGGGCAGTTGATGCCCGATGAAATCGTCCTGTTTGGTGAGCATGTCTGGCCGCCCTCTCAGGCGCTCCTCTCGGCGCCGCCGGAAATCTCTACAAACATCGGCTTGGCGCTCGTCGAAAGCTCCCATTTGAGCTGCCGATGCAGGTAACGGTCGATCGCCGCTTCGATGTGTGCGGCTGCCTTGGCCGAAACCGAGCCGTCATGCGCGGCCAGCCAGTCGATCAGCGCGCCAATGCGCTCGTCGCCGTGATTGCGCATGGCCTCGAGTTCCGCCGAGTCGGGCGTCTGATCGGGCGCGCGCACGCCGGGGACGAGAGCGGCGGGAATCTCCTGGCCGAGCCCCGAGAGATCTCGGCTCGCCTCTTCCAGAGCTCGCAATTGTTCGATCAGGAATTCGTTCGACCAGGAAGCGCGCAGCTTCAGGCTGTTGAGCATGTAGATCACGCCGAAGGCCTGGCCTCGGGCGAAATCGCCGTCGATATGCGGGATCACTTCTCTACGAAGCGTGGCGACCATGCCGTCGATCAGCCTGGGCAAGGAATTGTTCATGACGCGCGCTCCAGTATCTTGGCGATCTGACGGAAAACCGGCGCGATCTGGGTCGCCATCGCGGGCATTCGCATGTCGTTGAACAATCCGTCCTCGAAACAACGCGCCGCGGCCATATGGGTCAGCGCGAGTTTCAACAGCGAGAACACAATATAGAAGCGGAGCGCGCCGCGATCCACCCTTGCCCCCGTCCGCGCTTCGTAGCGCGCCAGGAAATCCTCCTCGCCCGCAAGTCCGCAGACCAACGGCGTGCCGCCGCGATACTGCGGCAGAAACGCCCATCCGAGGTCCTCGATCGGGTCTCCGAGGTGCACGAGCTCCCAGTCGAGGATCGCCGTGATGCGATCGTTGCGCTCGAGGAAGTTGCCCACGCGGTAGTCTCCGTGCACGATCGCCACCCGCGAGGCGATCGGGGGATTTCGACGTAGCCACGCGAAGGCGCGGTGCGCCATTGGATGTGGCCGCAACGCCCACCGCTCGAACCGACCTTGCCAGAACTCGAGCTGACGCAACGCCGCATTGTCGCTCGTTATCCGGTCGGCCCACCTTGCGAGCGGCGTCGGACGCCAATCAAACCCATGCAGTGCGGCCAGCGCGTCGATGAAGTCGCGCGCGATCGCATCCCGGCGCGCGCCCTCGAGCGAGGCGCCTTCCTGCCCGCCCCATGGCAAAGGGGTCCCGCCTTCGACTCTCTCGCAGAGAAAAAACGGCGCGCCCAGAATCGAAGCATCGTCGCTAGCGAGAAAAGCCCTGGGGATCGGCACGGCACTACTCTGCAGGGCGCTCAGCGACTCGAATTCGGGCATCGCGCTGTAGGGCGCGAACAGGCCGTAGGGCGGCCCGATGCGAAGGATGACGTTCTGCGCCTGCGGAAAGCCGGCCAAGCGCACCCCATAGGTAATCCAGGAAAACCCGGCGGGAAATTTCACGAGGCTTTCGATGGTGACGGCGGCGCCTGTTTGCGCGCTGAGATAGTCGGCGAGCCGAGCGCGCAGGACCGTCGGGTCTTCGAAAGATGGCGTCGAAACCGACCCTCCATCGCTCGCGCCGCGAGCTCCTTGTCGCTCTCCCTCTGTCTGCTTCATTGTGCAGCCGCCCGCCCTCGAAGGCCTTCGATCGTTTTCGTCCGAGTCCGCGCGCCTTGCATCGCGCGAATTCTTTCGCCGCCGTCTACCGCCTGCCAGCGTCGAACAATAGTAAACTAGCACATCAATTTTATCGACGCAATGCCATCGTGCGCGGCTGGAGGAAGGGTCCGGCAATTGGCGCCGCGCGCCACGTTAGACGCCACGCAATCTTCCGGCGCCATTTTCGCGAAAGCCGGAAACAAAGTTCTGGACGCGCTTCGCGAAGATATGATAATGTAGTGTACGAGTTTGACGGCGAACTGCCGCCGGTACGAATATTTGCCGCTTGGACGATGCCAGGGCAGGAGAGGAAACCAGGGCCGGCTCGGGCGGCGAGGGCGCCCCAACGGCGAAACCAACCAAGGACGGGTTCGATGGAGTTGACAGCATTCGCCTTCGAGATCAAGGAGGGCGTCGCCCACATCACGCTCAATCAGCCGGAGCGCGGAAATCCGTTCGATCGCCGGTTCGCCGAGGAATTCGACTATCTAGCGACCGAATGCACGATCAAGCCGGAAGTCCGCTCCGTGCTGATCGACGCCAAAGGCCGATTCTTCAGCGTTGGCGGTGACCTCAACGCGCTCGCGAGCAGCCGCGAGGAGCTGTCCCGCTTCGTCTCCGTCGCAACCTCCGATTTGCACATGGGCATCGCCCGCTTCGCGCGCATGAATGCGCCCGTCGTGATGGCGGTGCATGCGATGGCCGCGGGGGGCGCGGTCGCCCTGGTCGCCGGGGCCGATTTCGTGCTCGCATCTCCTACGGCTAAGTTCTACGCCGCGTTCGCCGGGATCGGCATCGTCAGCGACAGCGGCGGTTCATACTACCTACCCAGGCGCATCGGATCGCGGCGGCCTACGCAATTTCTTTTGCTCAACGAAACCCTGACCGCAGAGCAGGCGGCTGAGGCCGGATTGATCAATCGGGTCGTAGAAGCCGATGCGCTCGCCGACGAGGCGTGGTCGCTGGCCCGACGACTGGCCCAGGAGCCGACGCTGGCCTACGGCGAGACGAAGAACCTGCTGATCGCCAGCGCGACCGAAAGTCTCGAGGGCCAACTCGAGAACGAGGCCCGTGCGATGGCGCGGGTGACTCGAACCGACGACGCGTGGAAC
>JBAQGU010001269.1:0-3684 GCA_049287975.1 Roseiarcus sp. | reverse complement strand
GGGGCCCTGGATTCCCGCTTACGCGGGAATGACACAACGTTAAAGAACCTTACTTACGAATATGCCGGTCAATCGCGGCCTCCTTCGCAAGACGGGGCGGCCGGCTTCGGTCTCAGCGCCAAGCGGTCCGCCAGGAGCGATCGAACTTGATCCACACCTCGTCGGCCGCCTCGCTTTGCCTCGCCGAATCGGTCGCGCGCATTGCCGCGTCATCGATTGCAACCTCGTCTCGCAAACTCCATCCCTCGATCCTGAAAACCGGACCATTTGGCCTCATTGATTGCACTCGGCGATGGCGCAGCGCCGGAAGCGGACGCGCGATCGCCGAGGCCAACAACACGTGCGCAATAGAGGGGTCGGTGGCGGCGAGGATTCCTGTGCCCCAAACGAAAGCTCTTCGGTTGATTGTCACGCGGCGGTCCCTCCCCGTTTGGGCTAGCGTGGGTCTTCGCAGAAATCAGCAGTCACGGCCTATGACAATTGAGTTCGCAGCATTCTCAACCCGATCCGAGCGACAATCCGCGAGCGAGGAAAATCGAAAAGCGGGAGTGAGACCCCACCGCTCGCTCGCGTCTTGGAGAATTTTCGATGCGCCGTCGAATTCGCGAGCGCGAATCGCGGTCGCATACGCCAGTTCGAATGCGCGAAGCGTCGGGCGATTGACGGCGTTGACTCTCGCCAGCTCAAAGGCTCTCCCGGCGTCGTCGCCGCTGCCGGAATAGAACTCCGCACCGTGGTTTGCAAACGCAAGCAGATGCTTTTTCAAGAGAATCTCGAAGCCGGATCGAGCGGCCTGCATCTGCGCGTCGGCGTCGGCGAAATTGTTCCTGGCGGTCAGTACTTCGGCAAGGCGCCAACGCACTTCCGGGTCGCCGCTGGAAACCGCCGGGATCAGCAGGGCCTCAGCGTCGTCGGTGCGGCCGGCGCGGGAATAAATCTCGGCCAGATGCACGCGCGCCTTCACATAGCACGGCAAATATTCGATAGCCTTTCGGTACCACTGCGCGGCTCGGCTCAACTGTGGATCCGGTACGAGATCTCCCCATAGGGTGCCTAGTTGAAAGCAAACCCACGCCATCGCGAATGGCGAGACATCCCGGTATTCCTGCAGCGCCCGGCGATAGGTCCGCTCGGCCTCGTCGAACTCGCCCAGATCGGCGAGCAAGGCGCCCAGCGGGGCCAGTTCCTCCCAGCGCCCTGGCTCGGCGACGCGTTTGCGACGGGCAGCAACGACTTCGAGCAAGCCTTTTCCGGTGGCCTGATGCAGGGTGAGCGAAAGGCGTTCGGCGGCGTCCGAAGGCGTTCCGCGCGCCACCGCCTCCGCGAGGCTCACCGTCGCCTCGGTGAACCGATGCGTCGCGCAGGCGACCTGCGCCGCGACGAGCGAGGTTTGCGCCGCTTCCGGATTGGCGCGGGCGAGCTGACTGACGAGAACTTCGAGTCGGTCGAACGCAGTCGGATCACCAACGAACTGCGCTGTCAGCAGCTCCTGTTCGACAATGTTTTCCGCGATTCCTGGTCGCTCCGGCGCGCGCCAGAACCGGCTCCAGGATCGTCGGCGTGCGCTGTCCAGATTGATGGCGGCGATGTCCCCGGCCGTCGCCGGCGCAAAATCCATCGCAAGATCGAGGGATTCGATCACGCCATCAACCAAAGCGCTTCGCGAGAGCTTCGAGGCCGGTTTTCACGAGAGTGGCGATGATGGTCCTCACGATAATCGTCGGTTGGCCATCCGCCCAAAACTGCACGCGCCACTCGACCGAACTGCCGCTCCCGTTCGCCTTGACGTCGAGTGTCCCGACGTAATCCAAGGCGGGGATGCCGCTGATCATCCTGTAGCGGTAAAATCTCTGGGAATCGTCGATGGCTTCGAGCCGTTCGATCATCTGTTTGCCGTCGACTGTTTCGATCGTCCGCAATTGGCCGATACCCGTTCCGGTGACCGCGATCCTGGCGATCAAGGGATGCCACGCGCCGCCGAACTGGCCGATGAGAGCCCAGACCTGATCAGGGGTGGAAGATAGATCGACACTGTCGACCACGGTCTGCGGTTCCGTGTTCGGTGAGGCCAGATAGGGAAATTGTTGGGTCCCCGGCTTGGTCGCACTCGTCGCCCCGCCCTGGAGATATTCCCGGTCGCGATTTATCAGCCAGGTGAGAAGTATGTCGATGTCGTGCGCATCGACGGTGCGGCCTCCGCCTGTCTGGTAGTCAACTCCGTTGAGCGTGCTTTTCTCGATCTCGAGGTGACTGGTGTCGGTGATCGGCTTCGAGACGTCGAACAGCAAGAAATCGTCGAGAAAGACCTCGGCGCTGGCGGCGAGCGCCGCAGGCGTCCAGTCAATCTTGCCGTCGCTCGCGTCCCAGGCCTCCAGGCTGTCGATGAGGCGCTTACGAAACAGTGGTCGGACCTCGTCAGCGATCGCGAACGGAGTCTGTTGATTCCAGATATCGCGGAGGTCTTCCGTTCCCTTCAAAAGGGAATTGTTGAGGCGTACGTTGGTCTGTTCCGGACGGCCGACCCAGTCGTAGCGCGGAGGCTCATGACCGACAAAACCTCCGGACGTAGGAAGCGGAGTTGTCTCGGCGATGGCCGCGAACAGCGAGCCTTTGCCGGGGTCGAGTACACGATTCGTATCGAATTCGATGACGATGCTCAGCACATTGTCGTGCAGCAGCAGATTCTCGAATTTCCTCCGGGGAGGTCCCATCAGCCAGGCGAGAATGAAGGGATCGGAGCGCAAGCCGGCAAACACGCGGTACGCGCCGTCCGGAGTCGATGCCCCATTCTCGTCATTGACGACGAATCGGACCGTCTGGCCATCAGGAAAGGTGCACGCGCCACGCTGGAGGGGCTTTCCATCGGAACCGGGCACGAGGGTATCAAATCGGCAGCTGAAGCGATATTCCTCGTCGCCCGTCTTGAACTTCGCGGCATCGCCCCGGCCGGCCACGCTCGCGCGGCGAACCACGATCGAGTGAACAGCGACGTTGGAGAACATCGCGCTGGCGCCCGCCGAAGGAAAGACGTCCGCGGCGAGCACCGTATGAGCAGGATTTTCCGGGCTCGTGAACGCAAACAGGTCGGACAGATCGATCGACGGATCGCCGATCTGGCGTGGGCCATCTATATGGTCGGACATTGCCTGATTCCGCTATTTGCCGATCGAGTCCACGAGGTCGTGCGTCCCGCGCCTGCGCCTCGGGACACGACTCGCGAGCTACTTCGGCGGTCCGCCGAAGGGGGTGACGCGGCCGCCTTCCTCCGGGATCGATTTCAAGTATTCGACGAGCGCCCAGCGCTGCTCGTCGGTCAGCAGCGGGCCGATCGTGCCGTTGCCGCGTGGGCCGTCCTGGAAGGAGTGGCCGGCGTTCGAGTTGCCCAGGAGAGCCGTATCCATCAAAAAAGCTCCAGCGACTTCGTTCGTATCCAACCCCACTTTGACCGGATCGAATTCGCGCGTGATATAGAATTTCTTCGTCCGCTCGTTCGCCGGGATCAGCATCTCATAAAGGTTGGGCACAGACCCGTTGTGCATGAAGGGCGGGGTGGACCACACTCCGTCACGCGGGGCCGCTTTGTAGACGCGGTCCGGCGACGGCGGCGGCGGTTGTTCTCGATAGCCGTGCAGGTCCAATGTCTCCGCTTCGGTCAGCTTTAGTTTCGAGAGGGCTGTTCCGATG
>JBAQGU010001268.1:0-2638 GCA_049287975.1 Roseiarcus sp. | reverse complement strand
CCGCGCCGTCGAGCGCGAGTTCGCCGATCACGGCGTAGCCGTCCAGCGCGTCGGCGGGGATCGCCCCGATCGCCGCCATCACGCCGAGCGCGATCGGCAGATCGTAATGGCTGCCCTCCTTGGGCATGTCGGCGGGGGCGAGATTGACGGTGATGCGCTTGGCCGGCAGAGCGAGGCCCGAGGCGATCAGTGCGGCGCGCACGCGCTCGCGCGATTCGGCGACCGCCTTGTCGCCGAGGCCCACGATCATAAATGCGACAGCGCCGCTGGCGATCTGAATCTGGACGTCGACCGGGCGCGCCTCGACGCCCTCGAAAGCCAGCGTGGAAACGCGCGCCACCATGTCCGCCTCCTACGCCGGCTCTGCCGATCGAGGCGGAACATTTGCAGAACATCGACGCTTTGGCAAGGGGCATCGCGAGGGAATTCGTGCGCCCGCCGATTTATGTTCTCCCCAAGGTGTGCGTGATTCCCGCCACGAACGATACTGGGAACGAATCGCGATTGTGTCGAGACGGCGCGACGACAGCGGCCGAAAGGGACTCTTCGCTCGCCTCCATTCGAGCCTTGCCGGGCTCCGATCCGTGACCGACGCCGCGCCCGGGGACGGAGGCGGCGGAATTATGGCGGCCTCCAAGCCTTTCTCCAAGTTTTTCCAAATCTCCGCTGGATTTCGCCAAGGATTTCCAAAGAAAGCTTTGGCCGTTTCGGCAAGGCTCCTAAACCCAATAGGGACTATTTCCAAAATTTTTCGCCGCGCCGGCCTCTGTCAGGCGACGCGCGCCGCCGGCAATGCCGGAAAGCGTCGATCGCGGCGCGCGAAGGCGCACAATCACCTGTGGCTCCCCCTTCGCGGGTTGGCTCGCTTCGCTGGCGGACGCGCTTGCACGCGAGCAATGACGGCTTCAGGCTCGACGCCAACCACGAGCAACCCATCGAAGCCGACGCTCCCCGGGGCCTACGCCAGCCCAGAACCCTCAAAGCTGTAGCCTCAAAATGCCGCTTATATGGATCCGGCTGCCGACACTCCGGCCTATAGGCCGGACTCGATAGTCCTCAGCAGTCGGAACCGCATCTCGCCGTCATTGCCCGCGAGCGAAATCACGAATCGGACCCGCCCATGGCTCGAGGTGTCGGCGTAGCCGGCGAGGGTGCGAACCCCCTCCATGGTGCCGGTCTTGTTCATACCGCCGTCATGGCCACGGAGCAGGTCGGCATGGGGCGCGAAGAGCTCGAGCACTTTGGCGAGGCCACGGGCGGTGAAGCGGTTGTCGCGACTGATGCCCGAGCCCTCCTCGAGATGGATGGCCCCGCCGTCGAGGCCATGCGCGGCGAGCATCTCGTTCGCGATCCGGAGCGACTTCTCGAGGCTGACTGGTCCTCCCAGGCGGCGGCCGCCGATCTCCAGGAAGACTTGGTTGGCGATGTAGTTGTTCGAGGCGCGGAGCAGATCGACGAGGATTTCCGAAAGAGGGCGCGACTGTCGGTGGACGTAGACCGGCTCCAGTCCCGCCGGTACGGTTCCGGTCGAGATCTTGCCGTTCACGCTGCCGCCGGCCCGCTCGATGAACGCGGCGATCAGCTCGCCGGCATACTGGAGGCTCACGGTTGGATCCTGGCTCAGGCTGATGCGACCGCTTCCGCTAGGGCCGCGCGCCCGGAACTCGGTGATCGCGAGCGGGGTGATCGGGGTCTGCTTCTCGGCGGAACGCACCTTGTCGCCGCTGCGCACGGCAGCGACGGTGTTGAAATTCACCGCCAGCGCGGAGTTCAGCGCATCGTAGGGTTCTCCATCATCCTCGATGCCCGGGATGCGGAGATTCGATGGATAGTAGCTTGCACCGAGCACGATGCCGGTGATCGGCGCCTTGCCGACCGCCGCGACCAACTCGGTTGCGAGCGTCGCCAGCTCCTCCGAGATCAGGAATGGATCGCCGCCTCCACGCACATAGAGCACCCGCTTGTCGTCGAGGTAGAAGCGGGTCTCGAAGCGGTAGTCGCCGCCCAAGACCTCCATCGCCAGCCAAGCCGTCACGATCTTGGTGACCGAGGCCGGGACGAACGGCGCATCCGCATTCTGGGCCAACAACTCGTTGCCCTTGGCGTCCATCACGAGCACCAACCCCGACGGAGCGAGGGTCGCCACCTTCTCCTTGACGCCGGCCAGGGCGGGAGCGGGCAGCAGGAGCAGAGCGAGGGCGAGCAGGCGAGACCACATGGCGATTCCAGCGCGGGCGCGGCGTCTGCAGCTTGTGGACTTATGAAAGCAAAACTCAAGCCTAAAGTCAGTCAGATCGCGCCCTTTCCGTTCTGGCGCATTCCGGCAGTCATGCGGCCCCACTTGGAAGGCTGAAATGGGTTGCATCCCGTCGTCCGTGAGGTGCGGCGCAAGCTGTCACGATCACTAGAAACCGCAGCGTAGCAGGCGGACCGCCCATCGCACCGAGTTCTCATTTTCGTCTTCGCCGGCGCGCCCAACGGGAATCGAACCCGTGTTTTCGCCGTGAAAGAGGGGTAACGGAGACACTACGGACAACGGCGAACGAGTGTAGCGTCGTTATATCAATATGTTGTCTACCGCCGACGAATGCCGGCGCCTCGTCAATGCCTGCCCGCCCGACTTTCGGGCCCTCGTGCA
>JBAQGU010001267.1:0-6299 GCA_049287975.1 Roseiarcus sp. | reverse complement strand
CTTCTGCACCTTGCCGTTCTCCGTGGTCGGCAGCGTCTCGAGGAAGTCGAGATAGCGCGGCGCCGCGAAATAGGGCATGCGCGGCGAACAATAGTCGAGCAACTCCAGCGGCGTCAGCGCGGCGCCCGGGCGCAGCACGATCGCGGCCATCACTTCGTCCTCGGCGAGTTCGGAGCGGACGGGGAATACGGCCGCATTGGCGACGGCGGGATGGCCTGCGATGACCTGCTCGACCTCGAAAGAGGAAATGTTCTCGCCGCGGCGGCGAATGGCGTCCTTCGTGCGGTCGAGAAAGCGAAAGCGTCCGTCCGGCTCGCGCACGACGCGGTCGCCGGTATGGAACCAGAGGTTCCGCCAGGCCTCGACCGTCTTGTCGGCCATCGCGAAATAGCCCGACGCGACCGAGAAGGGTTCGACCGGCCGCACCAGCAACTCCCCCGCTTCGCCGTCGGGCAGCGGATTGTCCTCGGCGTCGGCGACGGCGACATGGAAGCCGGGCCGCACGCGGCCCATCGTTCCCGCGCGCTGTTCGCCGGGCGTGTCGCCCAACACGAAATTCGTTTCGGTCGAACCGTAACCGTCTACGATCGCGATGCCGAAGCGGCGGGTGAACGCTTCGTGATATTCAGCGGGCACGCCGGGGGCCAGAGCGACGCGCACGTCATGACGGCGTTCCTCGTCGGAGGGCGGGCGCGAAAGCAGCATCGGCACCATCGCCCCCAGCAGATAGGTGGCGGTCGCCTTGTGTCTGACGAGGCCGGCGAGAAAATCCGAAACCGAAAACCTTCGCTCGACGACCAGCGTCGATCCCGTCAACAGCGCCTGGTAGAAGGCGTTGAGCGCATTGGTGTGGAACAGCGGCAGCGTCGTCAGCAGCACCTCGCGTTCGCCGAGCCCGAGCAGCGCGGCGGTGTGCGCCGCCCACCAGAAATATTGCGCTTGCGGGCAGCAGACGCCTTTCGACGGTCCGGTCGTTCCCGAAGTGTAGAGAATCGCGACCGTTTCACCCGGCAGCGAGGGATGCGCGGGAATAGGCTCGCCCGGCGCGGGCAGCGTCGCGACAGCATATTCCGAGGGAACCTCGAGGTCCGGCTCGCCAACGATCCAAAGCCGATCCAGCGGCGCTCCGCAACCCCGGGTCGCGACGACGGCCGCGAGGAATTCCGCATCGACGACCGCGAGCCGCGCGCCGCAATTGGAGAGGATGTGCTCGAGTTGCGCTCCGCGCGAGGCGGTGTTGATCGGAACCGCGATGATCCCCGCCCAGGCGCATCCGAGATATACCTGCATCAACGCGGGTCCGTTGCCGCAGACGATGGCGACCCGGTCGCCTGGTCTGAGGCCGGCGCCGGCGAGGCGCGCCGCCATCCCGGCCGCGATTTCGCGCGTCTGGCGAAACGTCCAAGCCGTCTCGCCCGTTCGGAACAGCAGGCGGTCGCCGTGGCGATCCGCCTGTCGGGCGAGCATGAACGGCAGAGTGCGTTGCGCCGGCGCGAATTCCGCGGCGAATCGCGTGAGCGATTCGTCGGCGTCGAGCGAGGCTCGATCGGGCTTGGCGAGGGAGGGAGTCACGAGCGTCCGCTTGCAAACATTTTGCGCTTAAAACATCATGCGCGGGTTTCTCCGGGCGTCAAGTTCGCGGCTGAGGGCAAGCATGGGCGAATCGGACGTCTTTCCTACCCTATTCATCGCCTGGCGCGACCCCGTCGCCGAATTGTCCGAGGCGGATCTCGAGCGGTTGGCGCGCTCCGCCTCGGGTCTGCGCGGTCTGGCCGGGGGACTGGCGTTTACGCCGATTTCGGCCGAGGGCGAGCATCCCTTCGCCAGGGACGGGGGTGGTCCGCCGCTCGTGCTGCAACTGGATTTCGATGCGGCGGACGATTTGGACGCGGCGCTTTCGGCCGAGGGACCGTTGGCCGAAATCGTGCGCCGCGGCGGCTTGCCGAGCCTGGCCGGCGCGGCCGTCGGACGGCAGCGGATGATCGGCCGGCGCTTCGCCGTGCCCGATCCCGTCTCCAGGTTGGCGTCCGGCGCGCGGCTCTGCACGTTTCTGGTCGAATATCCAGGAACCACGGCGGACCTCGAGGCTTGGCTCGATCACTACGACGCGCATCACCCGCCGATCATGCGGCGATTTCCCGGCATTCGCGAAGTCGCGACTTTCCGGCCGGCGCCCTCCGAACGCGACGCCCTGCCTTGCGAGCGCGAGTGCTCGATGCAGCGCAACAAGGTCGTGTTCGACTCCGCGGCGGCGCTCGTCGCCGCGCTGGACTCCCCCGTCATGGCGGAGATGCGGGCGGATCTGGCGGCCTTTCCGCCGTTTTCGCGACGCCCCACTCACCACGCGATGGCGACGCATCGGATCGCGTGAAATCAACGCCCGACGGCGCCTCGCGTCGGTCATGATTGGCGTGCTATGCGGATTCGCGAGCAAGCCAGCGAGGCTCGGATTGGAATATGTTCTCGACTTCTACATCAACCGCATCGGCGGGTCGAAAAGATCCCTCGACAGGTTCACGGCCGAGGAAGGCTCGTTGGACGACGCCAGGGAGCAGGCCAGATCGATCATGCGCAACGTCAAATTTGAAGGCGCGATGGCCAATTTGTGCGTCATCAAAACCAAGACCGGCGCGATCGTCTGCGAGGTGAAACCGGATGAAGGGCGGCCCTGAGGGCGAACAGCGGTCCGGCGCCGCCGGCGGCGGCGTGCGGCCCGCTTTTGCCGGGTCTGCTGCCCACGATGACCTTGACGGCCGGGGCTTCAGTCCGACGGATGTATTCGCGGAATCGCTCGGGGGAGCGGAGGCGCCAAAGTCAGTTCTGCATCTAGCTATTTCAAAGTGTTAGGCTCTGCAACTTTCAGAGATCCAAACCGGTTTCTGCAAGCTCTCCAAGAAACGAATCTCTTGTTATTTCAATGCGCAGGGCCCCGAGCGTCGGATCGAAGCGCTTGTTCCGCGCCGTCGCCCGAGGCCATTCGAGCGTTTGCTTGTGCGCCAGTCCAAAATGTCGTTGGATTGGCGGTGTCGGCTCGAGCGGAGCGCGCTCCCGGGCCGGGGCGTCTTCGTTGCGGCGCAACAGGTCGGAGGAATGAATCATGGCGACAATCCGTCCGGGATTTATCGCGGGTGTGACGGCCGCCGTGCTGGCCGCGGCTTCGCTTTCGCCCGCCCACGCGGAATACAAGATCGGGTTCGTCACCTCGCTGAGCGGCGCCGCCACGACGATCGGGATTCCCTACAGCCGCGGGATCGCCGCCGCGAAGGAATATATGGGCGGGATCAGCGGCGAACCGATCCGCGTAATTCAGCTCGACGACGGCTCCGATCCTTCCGCCGCGACGCGCGACGCGCGCAAGCTCGTCGAGGAGGACAAGGTCGACGTGCTGATCGGAACCTCGACGGCTGCGTCCTCCAACGCGATCGCCGCCGTCGCCAACGAGCTGAAGGTTCCTTACCTCGCGATAGCGCCGATCACGGCGCCCGTCGCGGACGACGGCCTGCGCTGGGTGCTGTGCGTGACTCAGCCGCCCCCGCTGATGATCAAGACCGTCGCCGACCGCATCAAGCAGGACGGCGTGAAGCGGCTCGGCTACATCGGCTATTCCGACGCCTGGGGGGATTTCGTCTACAAGGGCGCGCAAGCGGCGGAAGCCGCCGGCGCTCTCACCATCGTCGCCAATGAACGTTATGCGCGCACCGACACGTCCGTCGTCGGCCAGGTTCTCAAGGTCGTTGCGAGCCACCCCGACGGCGTGCTCGACGGTGGATCGGGAACTCAGGGCGCTCTGCCGCTGTTGGGACTCGCCCAGCGCGGCTACAAGGGCAAGCTGTACGGCACCCCCGCGATCGTCAACGCGGATTTCATCCGCGTTGGCGGCAAGGCCGTGGAGGGCATTCTGGCCAGCGGCGGCCCTGTGCTGGTCGCCGATCAATTGCCCGACACGCATTACGCGAAGAAACTGTCGCTCGCATTTCGCGCCGCGCATCTGAAGGCGAACGGCGTGGCGAGCACCGACAGTTTCGCGCCCTACGCCTTTGACGCCTGGCTGATCTTCGCCGACGCGGCGGCGCGCGCCAAGGCCAAGGCGGCGCCGGGCACGCCGGAGTTCCGCGGCGCCCTGCGCGACGCGCTGTTCTCGGTGAAGGAGCTCGCGGGCACTCAGGGCGTCTACACCTTCACGGCCGCCTCCGGCTACGGGACCGACGAGCGAAGCCTCGTGCTGGTCCGGCTGGTGAACGGCGCCTGGCAGTACGTGCCGTGATTTTGGAGGGTGCAATTCCGGGCGCGACGTCATTGCGGGCGCAGCGAAGCAACCCAGGGGCCCATCACGCGGCCCCTGGGTTGCTTTCGCAATGACGGGACGATGACGCCGGACATCGCGGCGATTCTCGCCGTCGACGGGATCGCCAACGGCGCCATCTACGTCCTGGTGGCGATCGGCCTCGTGTTGATCTTTACCGTGACGCGCGTGATCTTCGTGCCCTTCGGCGACATCGCGGCGTTCGCGGCTCTGACGCTAGCGGCGCTCGACGAGAAGCGTCTGCCCGGCACGGCCGGCCTGGTGCTCGGGCTCGCGGCGCTCGCCACCGTGATCGAGGCGACCTCGCTGGCTCGGCTGGGCCGCTGGCGGGCCTTGCCGCGTGCGCTCGGCTTTTATCTCGCGCTGCCGGCGTTGGCGGTCGGCGCCGCTGCTCTGGCCGTCGCCCACGATCTGCCGATGCCGCTTCGCGTCGTTCTCGCGCTTCTGCTGGTGCTGCCCATTGCGCCGCTGCTCGATCGCATCGTCTTCCGCCCGATCGCCGACGCCACAGTCCTCTTGCTGCTGATCGTCGCGGTCGCCCTGCATTACGCCCTGGTCGGCCTCGGGCTGCTGTTCTTCGGACCCGAAGGCGTCCGTACGGAGCCGTTCACCGATGCTTCGTTCAGTATCGCCGGCGTCGACGTGTCCGGGCAGAGCGCGCTGATCGTCGCCGCCGCGATCGTCTTCAGCGCCCTGCTCTACGTCTTGTTCGACTTCACCTTGATCGGCAAGGCGCTGCACGCCACCGCCATCAATCGGACCGGCGCCAGGCTGATGGGCATAAGGCCCGCGCGATCGGGCGCGATCGCCTATCTCTTGGGTTCGCTGATGGCGGCCGTCTCCGGCATTCTCATCGCGCCCGTCAATACGATCTTTTACGATTCCGGATTCCTGATCGGGCTGAAGGCCTTCGTCGGCGCTATCATCGGCGGGCTGGTGAGCTATCCCGGCGCCGCGATTGGCGCGCTCTTCGTCGGCATGCTCGAAAGCTTCGCGGCTTTTGAGAGCAGCGCCTTCAAAGACGTCATCGTGTTTTCCCTGCTGATTCCCGTCCTGCTCTGGCGCTCGGTCGCATCCGACCCCTCCGACGAAGACATCGAGGAATGAGCGCTTGGCCCTCGAAGCTGGCTGCGGTTCTCGCCGTCGTCGCGATCCTGGCGGCGCCGACTTTCGTTTCCGCGTTCACGGTGACGCTGCTCAACTACATCGGGGTCTACGCCCTGGTCGCGATCGGCCTCGTCCTGTTGACGGGGATCGGCGGTCTCGTTTCGTTCGGGCAGGCCGCGTTCGTTGGGTTGGGCGCCTATTCGACGGCGTGGTTGACGACGGCCGGGGGCCAATCGCCGTGGCTCGGCTTGGGGCTCGCGACCGCGGTGACTTGCGCGGCCGCGGCCAGCCTCGGCTACGTGACGTTGCGTCTGAAGGGACACTTCCTGTCGTTGAGTACGATCGCCTGGGGGCTCGCGATCGCGTTCTGTTTCGGCAACATCGACGGGCTCGGCAGCTACAACGGCATCGCGTCGATTCCCCCGATCGCCGTCGGGTCGGTGACGCTCGGCCGCAGCGACCAGATCTACTATCTGATCTGGCTGGTCGTGATCGGCGCGCTCGTCCTCGTCTATAATCTGCTCGACTCGCGCGTCGGCCGGGCGATGCGGACGCTGCGCGGCGGCAATCTCCTGGTCGAGAGTCTCGGCGTCGACCCTTTTCGCGTCCGGCTGACGACCTTCGTCATCGCAGCCTTTCTGGCGGCGCTCTCGGGTTGGCTCTACGCCCATCTCGGCCGCTTCGTGAGCCCGACCCCGTTCAATGTCGAGATGGGGATCGAATATCTGATGATGGCGATGCTCGGCGGCGCGTCCAGCCCGATCGGCGGGGTTCTCGGCGCGGGCCTGATCTCGCTGCTGAAGAATGAAATTCAGGATTGGCTGCCCCTGATCGCGAAGGGCGCCTCCGGCCAGTTGGAGATCGTCGTCTTCTCCGCCTTGTTCATTGT
>JBAQGU010001266.1:0-2727 GCA_049287975.1 Roseiarcus sp. | reverse complement strand
GGACGCGGTCGACCCCACCGCGGGCTCTAGGCGACCGACGTTGCAAGAGGCCTTTTGCTCATCCCGCCCGCCGCGCGCTTGCGTAGACGCGCCCGCGCGTCCCCGATAGAACCGAACCCGCCTTCAGTGGGGGGACGATGTTCCAGAAGATTTTGATCGCCAATCGCGGCGAGATCGCGTGCCGGGTCATCAGGACCGCGCACCGGATGGGGATCGCGACGGTCGCGGTTTATTCCGAGGCCGACAAGGACGCGCTTCACGTCGAAATGGCCGACGAGGCGGTCGCGATCGGACCGGCCCCGGCGGCCGAGTCCTATCTCGTGATCGAGAAGATCGTCGCCGCCGCCAAGCAGACGGGCGCGGAGGCGGTGCATCCCGGCTACGGCTTCCTCTCCGAGCGCGCGGCTTTCGCGCGGGCGCTCGGCGAGGCGGGAATCGTCTTCATCGGCCCGAACCCGCGCGCCATCGACGCGATGGGCGACAAAATCGAATCGAAGAAATTCGCCAAAGCCGTTGAGGTGTCGACCGTCCCCGGCTATCTCGGCGTGATCGAAACGGCCGACCACGCAGCCTTCATCGCCGACGAGATCGGCTATCCCGTCATGATCAAGGCCTCCGCGGGCGGCGGCGGCAAGGGCATGCGCATCGTCCATTCCCGCAAAGAGGTCGCCGAAGGCTTCGCTCGCGCCAGATCTGAAGCCAAGTCTTCGTTCGGCGACGACCGGGTGTTCGTCGAGAAGTTCATCGTCAATCCGCGCCATGTCGAGATTCAGGTGCTCGGCGACAAACACGGCGACGTGATCTACCTGGGCGAGCGCGAATGCTCGATCCAGCGCCGTAATCAGAAAGTAATCGAGGAGGCGCCCTCGCCGCTGCTCGACGAGGCGACGCGGCGGAAAATGGGCGAGCAGGCCGTCGCCCTCGCCAAGGCGGTCGATTACGATTCGGCCGGCACGGTCGAATTCGTCGCCGGGCAGGACCGCAGCTTCTTCTTTCTCGAGATGAACACGCGCCTGCAAGTCGAACATCCCGTGACGGAATTGATCACGGGCGTCGATCTCGTGGAAGAGATGATCCGCAGCGCCTACGGCCTGCCGCTGCGGATCAGGCAGGCCGATGTGAAGCTGACGGGCTGGGCGGTCGAAAGCCGCGTCTACGCCGAGGATCCGACGCGCGGGTTCCTGCCATCCACGGGGCGGCTGGTGAAATACCGGCCGCCTCTCGAGGGGACGCGGGAGGGCGTCACGGTCCGCAACGACACCGGCGTCTACGAAGGCGGCGAAATCTCGATCTGGTACGATCCGATGATCGCCAAGCTCGTCACCCACGCCGGCGATCGAGGCGCCGCGATCGAGGCGCAGGCGCAGGCGCTGGACGCCTTCGTGATCGACGGCATCCGGCACAACATCCCGTTCCTGTCGGCACTGATGCAGCACGAGCGCTGGCGGGCGGGGCGGCTCTCGACCGGCTTCATAGCAGAGGAATTCCCGAACGGCTTTTCGCCGCTGGTCGCCGAGGGCGAGACCGAGCGCGCATTGGCGGCGGTCGCGGCCCACGTCGATCACAGCTCGAACATCCGCAAGCGCAAGATTTCGGGGCAGTTGCGCGCGCCCGGCGCCATGCAGTTCGAGTTGATGCGCGCGGTTCTGCTCGGCAAGACGCGCATCGACGTGGAAGTCTCGCCGCGCGAGGGCGGCCTCGACGTCATTTTCGCCGACGCGCGGCGGGTACGGGTGGATTCGTCCTGGACGCCCGGCCAGCCGGTTTGGCGCGGCGAAATCGACAAAAAGCCCGTCACGGCGCAGGTGCGCCCGATCCTCAACGGCTTCGCGCTCGCCCGTGCCGGCGTCGTCGTCGAAGCGCGGGTATTCACCCAGCGCGAGGCAGCGCTCGCGGCGTTGATGCTCGAGCACAAGGGCGGCGATTCCTCCCGCGCGCTGCTCTGCCCGATGCCCGGCCTCGTCAAGTCGATCGCGGTGCGCGAGGGACAGGAGGTCAAGGCGGGCGAGCCGCTGTGCATGGTCGAGGCGATGAAGATGGAGAACGTGCTGCTCGCCGACCGCGACGCCACCGTGAAGAAGATCGTAGCCAAGGAAGGCGATTCGCTGGCGGTCGACGCGGTGATCATCGAGTTCGCGTGAGGGAGCGAGGTCCTGCGCACCGGTCGGCGCGCACGCCGCCGCAAATCACGACGCGCCGCGAAGCAGCCTACCGGTAATCCTGCGGCTGCCGTGAACGATGCGCAGCACCCTTACAATGTCGTCCGCCTCCATGTGGCTGTAAATCACGATGTAGGGGGAAACGATTCCAATGCGAATTCTCCACCCTACTTTGGGACGCGGTGCGCCGCTGTCGGGAAAGTTCGCGAGACGTTCGTAAAACGTCTTGAACGCGGCGCGATATTTGAGAACGGTCGATTTCCCTGTTTTGGCGTAAAGGTAGTCGAAAATGGCGGCTGAGTCAGCGTCCGCCGCCGCTGTGAAGACGATCCGCGCCATCAACGCATAGCGGCCAGGCGAGCCTCATTGCGCGATTCATGTTCCTCGAGCGTGATCACGTCGCCGCGCTCGACCTCGGCCAATGCTTCGTCGACATAGGGCTTCGCCCATTCCATTTCATCGCTTTCCTCCGCCTCGCGCTCAGCGATGCGTTCGTCGATGAGCTGGCGCGCCGCCTCTTCAACGGAAACAAAATCGCCGCTCGCCACGCGAGTTTTGAGCCATTCTT
>JBAQGU010001265.1:0-11665 GCA_049287975.1 Roseiarcus sp. | reverse complement strand
GACGTTAATGCCGGGCGCTAGCTTTGTCCAGGCTGTGAATGGCGTCCAAATTTGCTCCCTGGGGTCAACTGGGCGAGGGATCGCGCCGCGACCGGTCCGGTCGGCCGATGGCCGCAACGACAGTCAGTGAGAGAATTTCTTTCTTTTCAGCATTCCAACTTGGCGCCGAGCGACGGCGCGAGCAATCCGGCTTCCCGATCCCTTCGCAGGCTTCAACGCGCGAATCTATTCGACGATCGCCGCGATTTGCGCGTCACTGAATGGCTTTGCTGCTCAGACGTCGAGCGCGAGCCGCATTTCCCGCGCTTCGTCCTGCACCCGCGCCTGGGCCGCCAGCCGAACCGGCGTGTTGGCCGCGCCGAACAGGTCGTAGTTGTTCCGCTGCACGATCTCGAAGAAGAACCTGTCGTGAAAGGTCTGGGTGTAGATGTGCAGGAACTCGCCATTCCTGAAGCGATCATAGAGGACGCCGAGGCCGCGCATGCGGGCGAGCCTGTCGGGCGCGATTTCAAAGCGCGCCTCGAGATCGTCGTAGTAGTTGTCCGGAATCGGCAGGAAGGCGACGCCGGCCTGACGCGCACGCTCCACGGCGGCGAAGATGTCGTCGGTCGCCAGCGCGATCTGTTGGTAACCCGCGCCGCCGAAGGCGTCGAGGAAGCGCGTCACGCCGGTCTCGCCGCCATCGGAAATGTTGAGCGGAATGCGGAGCGCGCCATTGGCGCTGCGCAGCGGGCGCGAAAAGAACGCGCCGTGCGGATCGGCGATCTCGACCGCGGGCTCTGGCCTCAGGCCGAGCACAGTTTTGTAAAACAGCGACCAGGTCAGGAATTCCGAGCGGCGCACGACGTTGGAGAGATGATCGATCCGAGTCAGCGCGCCGCCGACGGGGGCCATCGCGTCGAGCCGGAAGTCGCCGGGCCACTGCCGGTGCGACGCCTCATCGATGAGATAGATCAGGCTGGCCTCGACGCCCGCCACTGCGGGGATCAGCGTCTCGCCCGGACCGATGCGGCCGACATAGGTCGGCGCGTCCATCGCTCGCGCGCGCTCCAGCGCCCTCTGCACGCTGTCGACGCGCAGCGCCAGCGCGCAGACCGAGACGCCGTGCATGCTATGGAATGCATGCGCGAAACCTTCGCGATCCTGATTGACGACGATGTTGATTTCGCCCTGACGGAACAGTTCGACATCCTTCGAGCGATGGCGCCCTGCGCGCGCGAAGCCGAGCCCTTCGATCAGCGAGATCAGCGCGGCGGAATCGGCGTCGCTGGCGGCGAATTCGATGAACTCCACGCCGTCGACTTCCGGCGTCGGCGGCAGGGCGGCGAGATCGGCGAGCGGAGGCGCCGCGCGGGCGGCTCTCGCCGAGTTTACTTGCTCGCCGAGCGCGCGCAACGATCGCATGCCGTCGAGCGCGATCGTGGCGGCCGAGGCGCCACGGAACTGATCGTTGAAAATCTCGAGCGAAACCGGGCCGCGATATCCGGCGTCGGCGATCGCGTCGAGATAATCGACGATCGGATAGTCGCCCTGGCCGGGATAGCAGCGATAGTGCCGGCTGAGCGACAAGGGGTCCATCTGCAATGCAGGTGCGTCGGCGACCTGCACGAGCGCGATCTTCTGGTGCGGAATCGCGCTCATCGGCGCGATCGGATTGCCGCGCACGCAGGCGTGAAAACTGTCGAGCACGAGGCCGAGATTGGGTCGATCGGCCGCGCGCACGATTTCCCAGGCCGCGGTCCAGTCGCGCACATGGCGACCCCAGGCCAAGGCCTCGTAGCCGATGCTGAAACCGTGCTGGCGCGCGCGGTCCGCCAGCTCGGCGAGGTCCGCGGCGGCGCGCGCGGGATCGTCGATCGCTTCCTCCGAGACGTTGGAGCAGAGGCACAGCAGCGGCGCGCCGAGCTCGTGCATCAGTTCGAACTTGCGCTCGGCGCGCTCGAAATTGCGCGCTCGGATCGCTTCCGGCATCGCCTCGAAATCGCGCATCGGCTGCAGCGCGACGATCTCGAGGCCGAGATCGTCGGCCATCGCGCGCGCATCGCGCGGCTTGCCGCTGAAGAAGGTCAGATCGTTCTCGAAGATCTCGACCGCCCGAAAGCCGGCCTTGGCTGCCGCGCCGAGCTTGGCCTCCAGGGCGCCGCCCATGCAGACCGTCGCGATCGACCATCTGAGCATTCGAAAAATCTCCTGGATTTCGCCGATCCTATCGCATGCCCCCGCTGAAGGCCAAACCCTTTCCGTGCGGCGGATCGGGCTGCTTGACTAAAAGTAACGCCAGAGCGTATAAGTTGTTTTGGCGCGTGCCGATCCCTTGCTGCATGAACGATCGCGTCAACCTTGGCCCCGCCGGCGCACTCCGGGCGGGGCCATTTTCACCCGACGGCGACAATGGCTGCGCCTCGGGGAAAGGGCGGCGTAGGAGAGGCATCAGGTACCGGGTCTGAGACTTTATTAGCTTTTGTCGTGAGATCCCCGATCCGCCAACAACGGCGCGGGCCTACGGGAAGGCCATCGTTGGTCGTACTGTTTGGCTTCGCTTGTGGCGGATACGCCATAGTACCGGGAATTAATTCCGCCTTGGAATTGGCTGAAACCGATCCGTTCGCGGCGATGAAGCATTTATTTCGCGTTGTCGCCCAAGGGTCCCTGCCCCTTGCGCCGCGGCGATATGCCTCTATATGTGGGGCATATCGCCGCTCGAATTGCAGGTATCCGCGATGGTCCTCGAATCCGGCAAGGTTCAACAGATTTGGGGGATAGCGACCGATGGCCGCGCCGCGATCGAGGCGACGCGGCGGGGGCTGCCGATCTCGACCGTGGACGAACTGGTCGACTCGGGCCGTCTCTCGCTGGCCGAGATCGACCGGATCGTCCTGCCGCGGAAGACCCTGGCGCATCGTCGCGCGATCGGCGCGCTCACTCCGGATCAGTCAGACCGCCTGATGCGCGTCGTCCGCGTCGTCGCCGCCGCCGAAAATACCTTCGGTTCGTTGGAAAAGGCGCATCGCTGGCTGCGCCGACCGACGACTGCGCTCGAAGGCGATGCGCCGCTGGCGCTGCTCGACACCTCTGAGGGAAGCCGGCAGGTCGAGCTCCTCCTCGCCAGGATCGATCATGGCCTCGCGGCTTGACGACAGCCTGGCGGATTTGCCGCGGCCCGTTCGCCGATCTCTCGGGCGAAGGCGCTCGTCTCTATGGCGGTCGGTGGAATTCCCCCGGACAGCCCGTCGTCTACGCGGCCGAGGCGGCCGCGCTCGCCGTCCTCGAGGTGCGCGTTCATCTCGATCTCGATGGGAGCCTGCTGCCCGCGGATTATGTGCTGATGTCGATCGATCTGAGCTCGCTGGCGATCAAAAGCCTCGAAGAGGCGCCGGACGACCCGGTCGCCTATGGCGACGCTTGGCTCGAGTCGCGTCGTTCGGCGGTGCTAGGCGTTCCCTCCGTGCTGGTCCGCGAGAGCCGCAATCTTCTCGTCAACGTCGCTCACCGCGAGGCCAGCAGAGCGTCGATCGCCTCGATCCGATCTTTCTCCTTCGATGAACGCCTCTGGCGCGCGCGCTGACGGACCCCGCGGTCGTCGGACGATCACCGATCGCTGGCCCCTGTTTTGCATTTGCGGCGCCGGGACGAGTCCGGTAGCTGGACAGTCCTTCCCTCTGGTAAGAGGCCGACCGCAATGGACCCGCTCATCGAAGGGTACCGCCGATTCCGCGAGCAAGTCTGGCCTGCCGAGCGCGCGCGCTATGAGGCGCTCGCGCGTTGGGGCCAGAGCCCGGATACGATGATCATCGCCTGTTCGGACTCCCGCGTCGATCCGCAGACCATTTTCGGCGCGGTTCCGGGCGAGATGTTCGTGCTGCGCAACGTCGCCGCGCTCGTGCCGCCCTATCAGCCCGACTCCGGCGGCTACCACGGCAGCAGCGCGGCGCTCGAATTCGGCGTGCGCGTGCTGAAAGTGTCGACGATCGTCGTGCTCGGCCACGCCCAATGCGGCGGCGTGAAAGCGATGGCGCTGGGCGCTCCTCGGCAGGCGCGCGATTTCGTCGCTGCTTGGGTGGAGATCGGCCGGCCCGCCCTCAGTGAGGCCGGGTCTGGGCCCGACCGGTTCGATCGGATCGAGACGGGCGTCGTGCGGGTTTCGCTCGCGAACCTGATGAGCTTCCCCTGGATCGCCGACGGCGTCGCGGCCGGCCATCTCACCCTGCAGGGCTTCCTGTTCGACATCCACACCGGCATCCTCTCCCGGGTGCTCGCCGACGGCGCCGAACCGGTCGACTGAGGCCACCCTTGTATCGACTGTGCGGACGGGACATATTCGCTTTGCGCGGTCGGAGCGCCGGGCGTCAGTGTTATGCGGCAGGCCGCCGAAATCGATGGAAACATCCATGTCCGAGCCGCTCGGCGAGTTTGGGGCTGACGGCCCCCATTTCGACGCCGGCTTTCAGGCCGATTTCGCGAAGTTGCTCGCTTGGCGGCGCGATGTCAGGCGCTTCGGCCCCGGCGCCGTGCCGGAGCCGCTGCTGGCCGAACTCATCGAATTGACCGCATTTGCGCCCTCGGTAGGCAATTGCCAGCCCACCCGATTTGTACGCGTCGACGATCCGGCCCGGCGCCAAGCGATCCAGCATAATTTCGAAACGGCCAACCGCGCGGCGCTGTCCTCCTACGAGGGCGAGCGGGCCCGGGCCTATGCGGGGCTGAAGCTTGCCGGATTGCGTGAGGCGCCCGTGCAGCTGGCGGTCTTTTGCGACGAGCAAACCGAACTCGGCCACGGCCTCGGCGTCAAGACGATGCCGGAAATGCGGCGCTATTCCTCGGTCTGCGCGTTGCACACGTTCTGGCTCGCGGCGCGCGCGCGGGGGCTGGGCGTCGGTTGGGTGTCGATCTTGGATCCCGAACCGATCGCGCGGATTCTCGACGTTCCCGCCGCCTGGACGCTCGTAGCGTACTTGTGCGTCGGCTGGCCGCAGCAGGCGCAACGGATCCCCGAACTCGAACGCGCGGGGTGGCAGAACCGCGCGGCGCCGACCCTGTTGCGGCGGTGAAACTTCCCCACTCTAGGGACGACTCACCCGGACGTCGTTGTTCTGGGCCAGGTTTTCATCTGGGTACCCGACGAGGGAGGCCGGATGGACGTCTCCCCAGGGGATTGCGGCGAAGACCAAACAAGCCACGATGATGGCTGCCCAAAATCGAAGCGTTAGGCGGTCCATGGCGATGCTCCAGGCTGAGTTTTCAGAATACTCGCCGCAAGGCCCCCATGCGGCGCCCGGCCATCGTGCTCAGAGAACCGACCCGCCGCGCGCGCCGGCGCAGCGGGTCCCACTAGCCGACTGCGACGCGCTGAGAGTCAGTCGACCGGGCAAGGCCGCGCCCCGGCTATGCGCGAGGGCGGCCCCGCGTCAGCACTCGACGCGCCGAGTTCGATCATTCCGACGACGGCGCGCGTGGCGGGGTCGACGAACACGATCTCATCGTTGACGACGACGTAGTCGTAACCGCGATAGTCTGGCGCAAGCTCGACGACGTCAGGCGGAAGCGGCAGCAGCGCCACATCCGTCGGCAGCGGTGCTCCAACATTGATGTTGAAGTTGACGTTCTCGCGGTGGCCCTGTCTGACCAGATTTTCCGATATGCGGGAGGCGTTTTCGCGGGAAATGTGGAGGTTGCCCCTCACGCTGACGTCCCTCTTGCCTCCGGGAGCCGGGCCTTCGCGATTCCCTCCTTGCGGGGCTTGGCCGGTTCGGGTCTCGCCTTCGCGCTTCTCGCCCTGCGTGGTCTGGCCGGTTCGGGTCTCCCCCTCGTGCTTCTCGCCCTGGTTGGTCTGGCCGGTTCGGGTCTCGCCTTCGCGCTTCTCACCCTGCATGTTCTGGCCGGTTCGCGTTTCGCCCTCTCGCTTCTCCGGCGCCGCGAGCTGTCCTGTTTGAGCCGGGCGCTCATTCATTTTGCGTTGAGCGCCTTCATTCGCGTTGCCCTTCTCCATGCGCTCGCTAGCGGGGTTGCCGGACTGTCGATTCGCGTTGTCTTGCGCAAAGGCGAGCCCCGTCACGCCGAAGGTTGTAAAACCTATCGCGGCAACGGAAGCGATGAGCTTCGTTTTCATGGCATCCTCATCAATAAGAGTTGAAGTGCATGGAGAACGCCCCGGACTCCCGGATGGTTCCGCGCCATGGGCGGGCGGGGAGGGGTTGACGCCATCCGCTCTGGCAAACGTCGAAGCCGTCGCTGCACCGCGTCCTGGAGAGCCCCACCCCCAGCCCCCTCCTCGCAAGAGGCGGGGAGGGGAACATTACACGCGCACGATCGCGGCGATCGGCGCCTCGCCCGGCGCGCACTGGTGCTCCGTGCCGCCGGAAACGAATATCGCGGAATCGCCGGTGACCGAGGCGATCACCGCGCCCAGCGCGGCCCGCGCATGGCGTTCGTAGTTGATGTCGGCGTCCGACAGCATCGTCGTGCGCCGGCCGCGCAGCATTCCGTTCGGCGGCGCCTCGGCCTTGGCGAAGATAGCGACGATCCGCTTTGGGTCCAGCGGCGATGAAGTCTCGCCCGACGCATTCCGCGCGGCGGCTCGAACGGCGTCGACGTCGACGACGTCGCAAAGCACCGCGTGCCCGATCGCCAAGTCGCCGCCCGCCGCCGCCGAATTGCCGAACAAGAGAACTTCGCAATTCTTCAGTTCGCCGCCCGCCGACGTGTTGGCGACCTCGGTGAACAAATCCATCCTTTGCGCGATCACGCCGTCGCTCAAGGCCGATTCCGAAATTTCGCCGAGCGCCACCGCAACTCCGAGAGCGGTAGCGCCACGGGCGAACGGCTTCGAGCCGTTCGGATCGCGCGTTACCAATTTGGCGCCGCGCCGGTCGGCGTCGGCGACCGCGGCAGGCGTCAGCAGCGGGCCCTTGACCTGGACGTAATGCACGTCCGAGGCCGTCGAAATGCCCGCTTCGGCCTGCGCCTTGCGCACCGCGGCCACCACTTCGCGAACCTCGGCCATCGTGCCGACTTCCTCGGGCAGCAGATCACGGGTGACCGCGATGCCCAGTGCAAGGCGCTTGCCGCCGGCCGGGGCGGCGGCGCTGCGCGTGAACACGGTGGCGTGCGGGCTCAGCACGCCTTCCGTGCCCCCGGACCAGACGAAAGCGACGCGCTTTCCCACTTCATCGGCGGAGACGCCGAGACGGCGCGCGAGCGCGAGCGAAAATGCAAGTGTTGCGAAACCGCGCGTAAAATCGTTGGCGCCGCCGTTGCCCTCGGTCTTGCCGATCAGGGCGACGATTTCTCTCGGGTCGATCGCGCCTTCGTCGATCAGACGCTCCAGGCCGGAAACGTCGCTCGGACTGTTCATCAGCACTTTGTGGACGCCGATACGCATTTCGTCTCCTCCCGGGTGGCATGATATACGCCTCGGTCCGTCGCAGGTACAAGATTTGGCGCCGGGATGCCTGGCTGAGGCTGGACATGACGACCGGCGGCGAAGCCGAACAAACTAGAGGACAAGAGCCGACCGGGCCGGCTAAAGTCCAATCTCGAACCAACGAGACGGAGGAACCGCCATGCCCGACGAACCGATCATGGACATCGCCCATCTCGGTCATATCGAACTCTTGACGCCGACGCCGGAGCGCAGCCTCGCGTTCTTCGTCGACGTGCTCGGGATGACCGAAAGCGGGCGCTTCGGAAACTCGGTCTATTTGCGCGGTTGGGACGATTACGAGCGCTATTGCCTGAAGCTGACGGGGTGGAACACCTCCGGCCTCGGCCATGCCGCGTTCCGCGCGCGAAGCCCGCAGGCGCTGGAGCGGCGCGTGAAGGCGCTGAAAGACGAGGGCGCGGGAGTCGGCTGGGTCGAGAACGAGCTCGGGCATGGCCCGGCTTACCAATTCCACGATCCCGACGGCCATCTGATCGAAATCTATTTCGAGACAGAGTGGTATCAGGCGCCGCCCGCGCTGAAGCCATCGCTAAAAAACCAGGCGCAACGTTTTCCTGCGCGCGGCGTCAACGTTCGCCGCATCGATCATTTCAATTGTCTGGCGGCCGACATCAAAACCAACCGGGAGTTCTTCGAGCGGACGCTCGGCTTTCGCCTGACCGAGCAGATCGTGCTCGACAGCGGCGTCGAGGCCGGCATGTGGCTGACCTGCACCAACAAGAGCTACGACTTCGCCTACACGCTGGAGGCGCATGGCGTGAAAGGCCGCTTCCATCACGTGACCTTCGCACTCGACAGCCGCGAGGAAATTTTGCGCGCGGCCGACATTTTTCTCGAAAGCGGGGTCTTCATCGAGACCGGGCCGCACAAGCATGCGGTCCAGCAGACGTTCTTTCTCTACGTCTACGAACCCGGCGGCAATCGCGTGGAAGTCGCCAACGCCGGCGCCCGGCTCGTCCTGGCGCCGGACTGGAAGCCGATCGTCTGGACCGAAACCGAGCGCAAGAAGGGCCAGGCTTGGGGCCTGAAGACGATCGAAAGTTTTCACACCCACGGCACCCCGCCCTTACCGGGGGAGTAACGCTCCCCTCCCCTCGAGAGGCGGGGAGGGGAGAGCGGAGCGCGGAGCGCTGGCCTAAGCCCGCCGGGCGGCGTATTTAGAGCGCATGAACGATGCGGCATCCTTCGATGCGCCGAGGCGCCTGACCGCCCGCGCGCTGCTCGTCGGCGACCGCATCGACACGGCAGGGCTCGAGCGGCCCGACATGATCTCCTCGCTTCCGCTCTCTTTTCACGCCGGCGCCAACGGCATGGTCGCACTGTTCCGCTTCGGCGTCGCGGTGATGGTCGGCCTGACGCCGCTGGAAGAGGAGGACGTGCTCGACAAGCTGAAGACACGCGTCAGCGGGCTGCGCGACCGGCTCGAAGACGAAACCGCGATCCTCGAAATCGCGCCCGACAGCGACGAGCCGATCGCGGCGGGCGGCCCGATTCAGATCAAGAGTTTCTCGCCGCAGCGATTTCTCGTCGTCGCCGACGCGCTCGCCAAGACTGTCGCGCTGGGGCGCGACGAGCGCGAGGTCAACGCGGTTTTCGACGTCGTCGAGCCGTTCGCAGTCGAACTCGCGCGCAGCGGCAAGCCGCCGTTTCGCCGTCGGGCGATGCTGCGCCTGATCGGCCAGGCGTTGCTCGCGCAGCATCGCGTTTCAGGCCGCGTCGCGGTCGAGGAGAAGCCCGACGTGCTCTGGGACCGGCCCGATCTCGAGCGCCTCTACGCGCGCCTCGAGGACGAATACGAATTGAAGGAGCGCGCCGGAACGCTCAAACGCAAACTCGACGTCCTCGTGGAGACCGCCCACGCCCTCACCGACATCATCGACGCCGATCGCGCGACGCGGCTGGAGGCGACGATCGTCGTGCTGATCGTTGCGGAACTGATCGCGTCGGTGATCCAGATCGCGCTCGCGATGCATGGTAGGTGAGAGGCGCTTGATGGGGGCACGTTGATCAGGGCGGTCGGGAGCCGGAGCTGCCTCTCAGTCGCTCCGGAACTTCATGAATCCGATCCGGTTGGCGGCGCCGCGCGCTGGCGCACCGAACGGGACGAAGTTGACCAGCGGCCTGCCGGCCTTGGTGATGATGAAGGCCTCCGCTTGGGCGGCCTTTTCGATCTGCCGCGAAAGGTGGGTCTTGGCGTAGTTAATCGTAAAGGTTTACATCGCGCGCTCGTCGGACTCGTTTTGCTCTTTGCATGCTTTTGATATACGTTGCTTCGATCGCCAGCCAGCCTGTACCCAATTCGTTGGAGAAGGGCGCCTCGGTTGGCGGCGGCGCATCGGGGGGCCGAAGCCAGGATGCGTCGAGGGGGTCTATACAAAAAGTTTGCCGGAACCCGGCGCGCGGCCACTTGTTATCACAGGCGACCGGGCTATTTGTTTACCATCGCTTCGCCGCAGAGGAGTTTTCCATGAGTCGCTCGTCTCGAGGCCTGATCCGTTCCCTGTTGGCGTTGGCGTTCGTCGCCGCGCTCATTCCTGCTGCGCAGGCAGCCACCGCGCCGACGTACCAAACCCCGAAACGACACCACCACGTATATACGTATACGCGTGAGGTCGTGCGCCATCCCGGCGAAATCTACGTGAACAGGGCGCCACGCTCTTACCTCGATTACGGCGAACCCAGCACGCTCCCGGATTACACGTCCAACCTCTATTTCGAGGATACGGCGTATCCCCAGTACCTCCTCGGTCCAGGAATCTTCCAGCGCCTGCTCACGTCTCCCGGCCAATATAACTGAGATCCGGCGGCCCGGTCACTCCACCCGCACCCATATCGAATCCGTCGCGCCCCTGGCGTCGATGACCGACACGCGGGCGAATCCGGCGCCGTCCGGCTTCCAGGCGGATTGCCGGCGCGAGTCCGGCTCACCGACCGGAGCGCCGTTGACGAACCAGGTCAGCGGCAACGCGCCGCCGAGCGCTTTGAGACTGAGCTCGCCCCGTGCGCCTTCTTTGAGCCCGAGGTCGACGCGCGCGCCGTCGGGGGGAAACGCTATTTTCAGGGCCGTCGCCGCTGTAGCGGCCATCGATTTCGGCGCGTCGGAGCGCAAGTGGCGAAGCGGCGGCGGGAGCTGCGCGCTCGTGGCGACGCGAAGCACGCCCTTCGGCGGGTGGACCGGTTCGATCTCGCGACCCAGCCGCGCGAAGGCGTCGAACAAGATCGGCGCCGCCGCCTGCCTGCCGATCAGGCCCGGCGTCGGGCCATCGTCGGGCCGCCCTACCCAGACCGCGATGGTCGTGCCGCGATCGAAGCCTATCGCGAGCGCATCGCGAAATCCATAGGAAGTGCCGGTCTTGAACGCGATCCGCCCGCTGAGCGAATTGTCCGGCGGCGGCGAACCGCGCAGGATATCCGCGATATAGAACGCCGCGACCGGATCGGTGACGCGCTTAGGCCCGATGATGGGACTGGCGCCGTCGAGCCGCTCGAACAGCGCCGGCGCCTCGCCGCCGCGCGCGAGGCCGGCGTAGAGGCGTGCGATATCGACTAGCGAGATCCCCAAGCCCCCGAGGCCAATCGCAAGGCCGATCGGCGTGTCCTTGGGCAACGCGATCTCGGCCCCCGCGCCGTGTAGCCGCGCCAAAAAACTTGCGGGGCCGATGTCGGCGAGCACCTCGATCGCGGGAAGATTGAGCGACATCTGCAGCGCCTTGCGCGCGGTCACCGTGCCCCGATACCCGAGGTCGAAGTTTTGCGGCGTGTAGGCGCCGTAGCGCGCGGGACGGTCGAACAGCACCGTTTCGGGATGGGCGAGCCCCTGCTCGAACGCGAGCGCATAGATGAACGGTTTCAGCGCCGAGCCGGGCGAGCGCGGCGCGAGCGACATGTCGATCGCGCCGTCGCTCTTCGCGTCGGAATAGTCGGCGGCGCCGATCCGGGCGCGAATTTCGCCGCTCCCGTTGTCGATCACGACGATCGCCGCCGAGAGCTTCGGCCCCAGCCTCCCTACGCTTTCCTTGACGAGGGCCTCCAGTTTCGCCTGCAGCCGTGCGTCGAGGGAAAGACGAAGGACATGGGCGCCGGGGTCGGCGGCGACCGCTTCCTCGGCCGCATGCGCGGCCAGCGCGGGAAAGTCCTTGCGCGATTGCGGAATGGGCTCGCGCTTGGCGGCGCTCGCCTCCTCGCGCGTGATGATTCCGCGTTCGGCGACACGGTCGAGCACGCGGG